>NZ_CP047030.1:4112500-4412500 GCF_009796825.1 Algibacter sp. L3A6 | reverse complement strand
CTTTGGGTAGAATCTGAAAGAATGTTACATCCCGTAATTACGCAAGAGGGAATTAACCGAGAACGAGAGATTGTAAAAGAAGAAAGGCGTATGCGTTATGATAATAAGCCACTTGGAAATTCTTATTTTGATATGATGTCAAAACTCTATTCTTACAACACCTATGGGCATAATATGATTGGCTCAATGGAGGATTTAAACACAGCTTCTAAGGCAGATTTTGATGCGTTTTTTAAAACTTATTATATTCCTAATAATGCATGTTTAGTGGTTTCGGGTAATATTGATATTGAAGAGACTAAAAAATGGATTAATCTTTATTTTAAAGATATTCCGAAAGGTAAAAAAATAAAGAGACCTCATAAATTTGATAGGCTATCAGGATTAGAAAAACGTACGGAAATATATGTTAAAGGTTTAACAGATGAGTCTATTTTAATAGGGTATCCTTTAATGCCTCAAAGCGATCCAGATGCTCTTGTAGTACAGGTTTTTACAGCGCTTTTGTCTGGTAATTCTAATTACTCTTATTTTGAAGATAAATTAAAAGTACAAGAAGATACAATTATAAAAAGAATAAATGCATCTGCAGATTTTTGGGAAAAAACAAGTACATTTCGTGTTAACGCTAGTGTTACAAATGCAAATAGTGAGCAATACTTGCTCGATAAAGTTGAAGCTCAATTAAATTTATTGAAAAACACAACGGTAGATCCGGCTGTATTAAAACAAGTGAAAAGGCAATTTGAATCGGCTTTTGTAGATTATTTTTATCATGCAGAAACCTTTGCAGACAAAGTAACTAACTATTATCATTTACATAAAAACACATCCGATATTAGAAATCTTATAGACCATTTAAATAAAATAACTGTCTATGATATTCAGCGGGTTGCTAAAAAATATTTAGATAAATCTAATCGTGTTGTTATTGTTTATCACCCAGAATAGTTAATCAAAATGAAAACTTTTTATATATTTATTTTTATCCTTTGTAGTCATGTTGTAAGTATGGCTCAAGTAGACCGTTCTTTCCCTCCTAAAGCAGATGAACCCGAAAGTTTAAATGTGGGGAAATTAATTCCAATTAAACTTAATAATGGCCTTCGTGTTTATTTAGCGCCAGTAAAAAATTATCCAAAATTTACAATTTCCGTAAATATAGAATTGCCAGGTTATAATGAAGAAACCAAATTGGCGGAAAAAAATGTTTTAAACGCAGCTTACTCTAGTAAATTATCTAAAAAGTATCCAAAGGGAGAAATAGATTCTATTATCCGTAGCCAAGGAGCAATGCTGAATACAAATATGTATGGAGGCACAATTAAAGGGATGAAAAAGGATGTGGAACAATTACTAGATATGTATGTTGATGCTTTGTTAAACCCTGTAATTACTGCCGAGATAATTAAAGAAAAAAAAGAAGCAGAGTTAACAAAGCGAAAGCATAAATCTCAGAATGAAAATGTTTTAAAAACGTTTTCTATTGAGGCGGTTATAGATTCTTTACTTTTTGGAGCTATAAAGCAAAGTGCTAAAACAACACCTACTGTAAAACCAGAATACAACGGTTTAGCAATTAGCGATGTTGAAAACTATAAAAGGGACAGAATAGTATCAAATAATGCATTAGTTGTTATTATTGGTGATTTTACCGAAAAAGAATGTACTACACTAATGAATCGCTATTTCGGGGCATGGAAATCTGGAGTTTTTTATAGAAGAGAAAAACCTATTACTAAAAAAACAACAACTATTAAACGTCGAAAAGTAATAGTAAAAGATGTTCCAAATGCGGTGCAATCTGAGATTTCTTTTAGATGGAATTTAGAAGACGCATACACCTATTTTGATGACGATATAAAACTACAGGTTTTGAATGAAATTTTTGGGGAAAGTCAATTATCATATTTATATAAAAATTTACGAGAAGAAAAGGGTCTTTGTTACTTTATTAGGTCTTCGGTAGGTAGTTCTGCCAACGGCGGACAAGGCTCTGTTTACACTAGTGTTAGAAACAACCAAACCGCTTATGCAATAGAAAATATTATTTTAGAAATGCTGAGGTTACGCAACGGCAAGGTGAGTGCTTCAGATTTAAAAATAGCTAAAAACAGTTTAATAGGTGAGTACACACGGTCTTTAAACCCTATTGCTCCTATTCCATACATTACATTTGCCATGCAAAAAGATTTATACAATTTACCCGATAATTACTTGCAAACTAAAGTCGAGAAGTTTTATAGTATAAATACCGACGATATTATGGCTATGTCTCAAAAATATATAGATCCTTTTAAATGTGTAATAGTAATAAAAGGTAAAATATCAGAATTAAAAGGGGCGCTAGAAAAATTTGGTGATGTTATTTATTTTGATGAAAACGGGCAAATGATCAATTAAATTATAGTCTTAAACTTAAAACAAAACAAGAAGCAAAATATGAAACATTTTAAAATAATTTTCATCTTATTATTAGTCTTAACCAGTAATATGAAGGCACAAAATAAGCCGGCTTATCAGTTATTTAATAATAGAGGAAAACATGCTGATTATGGAGATATGATAGTCGATCTTGCTAATAGCGATATGGTGTTTTTTGGTGAATACCATACAAATCCTATTTCGCATTGGTTACAACTAGAAGTAAGCAAGAGTTTGTTTGATATCAAAAAAGATTCATTGTTTTTTGGTGCGGAAATGTTAGAGAGTGGTAATCAGTTGGTTTTAAATGAATATTTACAAGGGCTGTATCCGGAAAATAAAATGATACTAGAAATGACTCAAATGTGGGGTAATTATAAAACTGATTACAAACCTTTGGTCGATTTTGCAAAAAATAACAACTTACGTTTTATTGCTACCAACATTCCAAGGCGTTATGCATCTGTGTTGAATAAAAAAGGAATAAGTGCATTAAAAGAATTGAGTCCAGAGGCATTAGCTTTAATAGGTCCAGATCTAGAAAAATATTTTGACCCTACCGTAAAAGCTTATGCAGAAATGGCAGATAATATGGGAGGGCATATACCGCCAAATATGTTAAATATTCAAACGGCTCAGGCTGCTAAAGATGCAACTATGGCGCATTTTTCTCTTATAAACTTTACTAAAGGAAATTTGTTACTTCACTTCCAAGGATCTTACCATTCAAATTATGGTCAAGGTATTATTTGGTGGGTTAATAAAATAAAACCTGGTTTAACATTAAAATCTATCAGCACCGTTACACAATCGGAATGGGATGTAATGACAGACGAAGAAAAAACAACAATAGCCAATTATATTATTGTCGTTGTTGATAATATGACGCAAACAAAACAATAGTTTTATACAAGCTTGAAAGGAGTAATTAGTTCTGTTTTAGGACAGTTTATTTGCATTGGAAGCGATTATTTTGAAGAAGTAATTCCTTATGGATGGCTAGGCAACTCGCGCGACATATCCGTAACTCAGGCGCACTTCTGTGAAGTATGTCTAATTTTTTTTAGTATTTGCAATGCAATTTATTATCTTTAAACAATGTCTCAGAGATATCAAGTTATAGATAGTACTGTTCCAACATTTGTGACAATAACAATAATTGATTGGGTAGATTTATTTATTTGACCAATCTATTTTAAAACCCTTCGGTTAAAGTACATGCTCTGTGGTAATTTGAAATAAGAAAGCAATTAGTCACGCTTTACAAAAGCGCGCCAGGTTCTGCGATTATAGATGTGGCACGAGTTGAATATTGGAGACGAATTAGGGTCTGGAATATTTGGTATTTAAAAAAAGCATTTAAGATGACAAGACAAGAGATAGCTAAAATATTTGATGATGAAAAAGATAATTTTGATTCAATCAAAAATTCAATTGAAACAGAAGTAGTCAGTACAAAATATTCAAAATATGAATATTATGAAGTACTACCATTTTCTTACCAACGTTTGGGCTTTAAGAAAGGGAAATTAATCGAAAATTATCAAAACTTAAACAATAAAGAGGATACATACTCATATGGATTTATTCTAATAACAAGATTATTGAAATAAAAGAAGGCATTTCATTGATAGACCAATACTATTATCAATTTCTTTTTTACGAAAAAGGTAAAATGAAGTCATTACAATTCGATAATAGTAAAACTTTGCGAAATGTTAGATATACTTTCTTTGATGATAACGGACAGGTTATTAATATGGTTTCTCAAGGTCGTAGAGGAGGAAAAGATGAAGTTTACAAATACTCTAATGAAGGATTATTAGAGCAAATTTTAATACGCCAATTTGATAGACGCGGTAATGAAGCAGATTCTATAATTCATAGTTTTAGTTATTTTGAAGACAATGAATTAAAGAAAATAAAGAAAGTGTTTAAAGATGATACGACAGAAATTATTTACGAAGTGTAAATGGATGAGGCAGTTCCCCTCGCTAGTGCTCGTTTGTAACGAGTGCCGTACCGAGTAAGTTCTACAAAATAATTAAACCATAAAAGCTATCTATTCATTTAGGTAGCTTTTTGCGTTTTTAAGTAATAAGTAGATGCAGAAGAGAAAAAGGGATGGCGTTATTTTCATATTGCTTTATGCCTAACCATATGCATTTTGTTTTTAGAGATTCTAAGGAATACCCAATGAGTCTATTGAGAGGTTTTAAAAAAATATACCTCTAAAAGAATATTAAAAGCAATAGAAGAAAGCCCTACCGAAAGTAGAAAAGAATGGTTATTATTGATGTTTAAAAAAGCAGGAAAAGAAAAAGGTCATATATCAAAATATCAGTTTTGGCAACACAATAACAACCCTGTTGTTTATGGTTTTGTTAGCACACTTATAGATTGGAAATATAGTAGTGCTAATAATTTTGCAGACAATCATACGGTATTAAGAATTGATAATATTGAATTCTTAGGATAATATGAACGGCACTCGTTACAAACGAGCGCTAGCAGGGAGCCGTATTTTTATTATTACAACTATGTTGTACCTTATTTTTTTTGTTAATTTATGTAACTCTAAATCTCGCAACATAATGTCCAGTCTAATATGGTAAGTCCAAAATGACTTAAAACAATCATGTGAATCCAAAATTGTTAATTTTAACTTTAAAATTGGGTTTCTGCGAAGACTCACTTTAGGCAACAATATGAAAAAACGAATCTTTCTGAAAAAAACCATAGCTTTTATTTTTATAGTAATTGGAGTTTGTCAAATTTCAATTGCTCAATTTTCATAATTAAGCGAGTGTTTTTATTAAAAACCACATCTAAACATAAAAAACATATTATGAAAAACAGATTTAAATTAAATTTATTAATTACCAAGAGTTTATTACTTATTGTAATTATCGCAATGTTTACAGGGTGTAGTAGTGATGATTCTGAAAACAACGAAAGCGATTATACTGGAGAAATAGATACCTCAACTTATCTTTTAGTAATTGATCAAACAGGACAAGGCGCAGATCTAATTAATCATGACGGTGATGAAATTTTTAGCTGGGACTTTGACGCGAGCATAGGAAATGATGCCAGCTTATTAGATGACGGAAGTATGATTGTGTGCTTAAAAGCGGACGATGCCACAATTACCTTTGGTGGTTATGGTGGCGTATTTCAAAAAATAAATGCAGACCAAACCATAGACTGGGAGGTGTCTTACAGTACTACCGAACAAACAGCCCACCACGATGTAGAATACTTATCTAACGGGAATATCATATTTCCTGTATGGGAAGCTGTAAGCGATGCAACCGTAATGGGCTTTTCTGGAAGTCAAGATATTTACCCTGAGGCTATTATAGAAATGAATCCTTTAACCGAAGAAATTGTTTGGGAATGGCATGTTACAGATCATTTAATTCAGGACTACGACAGTACTAAACTTAATTACGGTACAGTACAAGACAACCCTAATAAAGTAGATATAAACTATAATAGCGCTCAAGAAAATGGTGACATTATGCACATAAATGGTATTACGGTTGATGAAGATAACGATATCATCTATTTAACGATTAATAATTATAGTGAAATTTGGGTACTAGACCATAGTACAACAACTACCGAGGCAGCTACAAATACTGGCGGAAATTATAACTTAGGTGGTGACTTAATTTACCGTTTTGGTAACCCATTAGCATATGATAATATTGGAGACGTAACTATAAACGATGTACATTATCCTAATTTATTAGATACGGGTAATATGCTAGTCTTTTCAAACAATATATACGATGAGCAATCGGCTGTTTTTGAATATCAATTAAACCCGCCTTATCAACTTGTTAGTGGTCAAGACAACGAGCCAGAAATTGTTTGGTCTTTCACAGATTCTGAATTATACAGTTCTGGATTAGGAGGAGCGGTACGTACGCCTAACGGAAATACGCTTATTGCTGAAGGTAGAGACGGAACTGTTTGGGAAGTTTCAGATAGCGGAGAAGTGCTATGGAAATATGCGGAATACGATACTATATGGAGAGTTTACTCTATACCTGTAGATGACGATGCACTTTCTTCTTTAGGTATTAATTAAATTACAAAAATTAAGTATAAGCCATTTTTTATTAGTTCGTAATGTAACAAACTACTTAATTGATTATTAAAAATTGGACTTGCAATAAAAAAGAGGACAATTAATTGGGAGATTTAAGCAGCTACATTTTGCTTATACATTTCTAATTCAAATTCGTTAATAGTTTTATACCCTAAAGTAGAGTGTATTCTTCTTTTATTGTACCAAGTTTCAATTCAAGAAAAGACTGACCCCTCGCTAGCGCTCGTTTGTACCGAGTAAGTTCTACAAAAGAATTAAAAAATAAAAGCTATCTATTCATTTAGGTAGCTTTTTGTGTTTTTAAGGTATGAATAGAAGTATAAATTTCATAATCCAACAGTGGCATATTTTGTTTCGTTTGCAAGGGTATATTGAGTAGATGTATTTACAAGGCGAAAGTTAAACATCAATATATAGAATAAAAAAAGCGCAATCCTAGATAGAATTGCGCTGTATATTAAAGGTCTTGCAGTGATATACTTTACAAGAGTTTAGATTGAAATTTAATCCTCTTCTTTTTTAATATATTTACTATATAAACCGTATAGAATTATTAGTACTAAAATCCCTAAAAGAATCTTACCTACAATTTTATCAAAAAAGGAAACACTACCTTCTGTAGGTATTTCTACATTAGCCATTTTAGCAATTTCGGTTAATTGCTCTTGTGTAATATCTAAATAGCTTTCGCCATCGTTAGCATAACCAACAATTACAGGCTCTGTATTACTATAAGATAACCACAGTATATGGCTTTTTACATATCTACTTCCTATATCAAAATAGGTACCGTCTTCTAATTGAAAATCTTCCGTATCGGGTAATTCAACAAGTTTTATTATTTTTTCTTCTGTACCATATGGAATTGGAATACGGGCTTTGGCCATACTTATTTGGCTGTAAAAAACAAATAATACTAAAAAAACAGGTAATTTAAAACTCATCATATTTATATTTAATTATTAATTTATGTTGAATATTTATAGTGATTCTAAAAACTTACAAGAGCTAATATATGTAATAAAATCTTTATTCTGATGAGAGAGTAATCTGTTCTATCAACCAACAATAGGTGTGTAAAAAAAATGGATTTCTTTAAAAGTAGTTTTTTTATTTTTAAAATATTGTATATCAATAATTTGGGGTTTTTAGGGGTTTTAATTATAGAAAAAGTGAAGTTGTATTTTATTTTATTGAAGATCATTTTTTTCGACGAAATACCTAATGATTCTAAATATTTAGTGATTAATTAATCGATTAATAACGTAATGTGACGTAAAATTTAACGTTATTTGTGAGAAATAAACCGTTAATAAACTATTGAAAAATGAAAATTTTAAAACTGAAAAGTATTGCCTTAATGTTAGTTGCTGTTGTTGGAATCTCTTGTGGATCTAAAACCGATAAAAAGCCATTACAAGATGAAACTTTAAGTAGTTTTATGTTGGGGGGTATCTATTTTACAAATGGTTATGGAGGTATAGCTGAAGTGAATAATATGCTAAGTGATTATAAAACAGACGAAGATATTGTAGCAGGGTATAAAGAATTATATGAATTTCCTTTTGAAAGAACCGATAAATCTGGTGCTCAACGTATGTTAAGAAGCATGTGGGATATAACCAATAAATCAACCTTATTAGAATCTATTACAGATTTACAAACTAGAGATTATAAATATAAATCGTGGGACTATGCACGAATAATTAATAATGCTTGTATGGGGTATGCATCTGGATATTTAAATAAGGAAGAAGTTAAAGAAATAGGCATAAAAACATTAGAGTTAGCCCGCCAAAAGTATGCTAGTTGGGAAGCATACTATACCGATTTTAACTTAGGAAGAGAAGATTGGAACCCTGAGGATGATGATAAAAAAGCATTTGAAGAATTATCAAAGAATATCTTTAAGGCAGAAAAATCTGTTTATAAAATATTACCGTTGCAATTAAAGAAATAGTACTTAACCTTAGGTAAGTATATATTACTCTAAAAAAACTATAAAGAATGCTTTAATAAGGCAATACTTTATAGTTTTTTCTATTTTAGGCCTAAATAAAACTTAATGCATAATCGGGGTTTTTAAGGGGCATTTATTTTTTTATTAAAAGCCTATAAGGACATAAGTACATATTAAAAACTTTTCATTTCATGAAACATCACATATTAACCATTTTAGTCTTAGTCGTTTTTAACACACTTACAATATATGCTCAAGATAAAATCGAGTATTTAGAAGCCCAAGCAACCATTACGGCATTAACTTCTAAAGTTAGAGCCAGAAACTCTACAGAAAAAGCTTCTATTACTTTCGTTACGCAAGGTGGCGACACCATTTTAAGTTCGGCTAAATTACTTCATATTCCATTTTTGGGATCTTTTAAAAAGGTAGGAGATCAAATTACGGTTAATTATCAAAAATCAAATCCTTATCTAGTTCAAAGTACTAATGAATTATTTGTGAGAACTTATGGCCTTTATATTTTAATTGGGTTTGGTGTTGTTATTTCTGCATATAGAATTATCAAAATTTCAAAAAATAAATTATTAAGTTAAAAGAGCAGTTTGTAATTGAGTTTAAAAAGCCTTTAAAGCTATTCATTGCCTTATAAAATTAGAGTTTAATTCATAAAAGTTAGTAATCTTATAGATTGGAAATATAGTAGCGCTAAGAATTTTACAGATGATCATGTAGTATTGAAAATTAATACTATTTTTTCTTAGGATAACAGGAAAGGCAATCGTTACAAACGAGCGCTAGCGGGTTTAATAATCTTAAAGCTGCGAATTTAATAAAGTTAAATACCTTCGGTACTTATAGAATTACAATCTATTCAAATTTTAAAAAAATAATAAATTCAAATTTACACTACTTAATGTTTAATTGATTACTAATTATTTTGTTTAGGTAGATTTCTGTTACAGATTATTAAAAAATATAAGCTAAACCATATTATTTAGAATTTTTAATTTTCACAAAATCGCCTATAAATAGCTTTTTTTATCAAACCCATAAAAAAGCGCCTCAATTTTTTCGTAATAAAAAAAAAGGGGGAGTGCTTTTTATATTTTTCACTCCTTTCGTTTTATTCAAGTTTATTAACTTCTGATCTCAACTTTTTATAAAATACAACTATGAAATCAAAGCAATTTAGTAGAAGAGATTTGTTAAAAAAAGGAGGGCTTTCTTTATTTACTTTAGCATTAATGCCAAATGATGTTTGGAGTGCTAATGTTATAGAAGCTCAAAAAAGCAAAAGTCTTTTTTTATATAGTTCTAAGAATACATTTAATGAATTTACACCACCTGTATTAAATGAAATTGAAGACTCCTTAGTGATTTTAAGATCTAATGAAAACCCTTATGGTCCACCACCAGAAGCAGCAAAAGCATTTCAGAATGAAGTATTTAAAGGAAATAGATATGCTTGGAACACCTTAAAAGAACTCGAAGCTAAAATTGTAAAGAATGAAGGCGTAACACCAGATCAAATTTTAATGGGACCTGGTTCTTCAGATTTATTAGAAAAAGTAGGCATGGTGTTTTTTAGTGAAGGTGGCAATGTTGTTAGTGCCGACCCAAGTTATATGTCGCTTATTGTAGTTGCAAAATCGGTAGGAGGTGAGTGGAAGTCTTATAAATTATTAGACGATGCTCAACACGATTTAGATGCTATGGAAGCAGGAGTAGATGAGAACACAAAACTTGTTTATATCTGTAACCCTAATAACCCAACGGGTTCAATTACCGATGCAAAAAAATTAAAAGAATTTTGCCGTAGAGTATCAAAGAAAGTGCCTGTTTTTGTAGATGAAGCCTATATCGAACTTTCAAAAAATGGTATAAAGGATTCTATGAACAGCTTAGTTGCAGAAGGTGAAAACGTTATTGTGGCGCGTACATTCTCTAAAATTCATGGTATGGCTGGTTTACGTATTGGCTATGTTATAGGTAAAAAAGAAACTTTAGAACGAATTAGTGAAATTACTCGTGGCGGAATGGGCATTACAGGGCCAACTATTGCTGCTGCTTCTACTAGCCTTGATAATGATGCATTTTTAATCGATTGTAAAGCAAAAATTACGGAAGCTAGAGATTATACCATGTCGTATTTAAAATCTGAAAAATTCTCGTATTTACCTTCTGAAACGAACTTCATTATTTTTGAAATCTCTATGGATGGAGAAAAATTCTTAGAAAAAATTTATGGTAAAAATGTTGCTGTAAGAGCTTTTAAATTTTGGGATAAAAACTGGTGTAGAGTAAGTATTGGAACTCTAGATGAAATGAAAGCTTTTACTAATGCTATTAGCGAAATCTTTGCCTAACATATGGAAAATGTTTTAGATAAACCTATTTCATTTCTTCTTTTTGTTGTTATAGGGTTACTTTTAAGAAAGAAAATATCGGCAGGCGATGAAACCAATGGATTGAAAAGTTTAATTCTTTCCATTGTTTTACCTGCAACTATATTTATAGCGCTCTTAAAAATAAAAATAGATAGCAATCTCATTCTTTTTCCAGCATTAGCACTTGGCCTAAATTTATTGCTGTTGGCTATTTCTCCTTTATTATTGCTTATCATTGGAATAGATGAAAATTCGCCATCTGGTAGAAGTGCTAAACTTTTAATTCCTAGCCTGGCGCCAGGCTTGTCTTGTTTTCCGTTTATTTTAGAGTTTTTGGGTGATGGAGCTTTAGCAAATGCAGCCATGGCCGATTTAGGTAACAAATTTTTTGTTCTATTTCTGTTATATTTATTGGCTGTAAAATGGCATTATAAAAAGGCAGACACACAAAAAATGCCTTTAAAATCGAGGTTAAAATCGCTTTTACTCACATTACTTTATGAGCCCGTTAATCTTTTTATTTTTGCAGCGCTTATATTGGTTTCATTTAATATCTCATTAGATAGTCTTCCTAACTTTTTTGGTATTACTTTATCTCGATTGAGTGCTATAATGACGCCGTTAGTTCTAATTTTTATTGGTTTAGCTGTGAAGTTGAAAAAGAAACAATTTTTCGAAATATTTTCATTACTTATACTTAGATCAGCATTTACACTTTTACTTATTTCTGTTGCTGTATATACCTTTAATTTAGTCGTTAAAAATGATATACTAGTGCTCGTTGCTTTTTCTTTAAGCGCATGTAGTTTTTGGCCTTATGCACACATTTCTGGTATAGATTTTAAAGAGAAAGATCGTTCGGAGCAGGATAAAACCTTTAATGCTAATTTTGCAATATCCATATTGGCCTTATCATTACCCATATCGGTTTTACTTATTTTAGGGATTCTTACCGCAAATACAGTGTTTGTTTCACCATCTAACTTGTTATTTCTAAGTTTATTTTTATTTTTTATAGGTATCATTTACCCTATTATTTTAAAGGTTAGAAAAAGTTCGTTTGTTCTTGATAAAGAACAAGTTTTAGAACAAAATGTAAATCAATAACACCTTTTTTAGTTAAACGACCAAATTCAAAAAATCAACATCCAATAACTATAAGAATTATAAAGGATATGAAGTCATCATATTAAAAAAAGCCAAGAATTTTATTCTTGGCTTTCCCTTTGTTTACCTGTAGCGAGAATGGGGCACGATCCCATGTAAGCTTCCCCTATAACCGAACTGTTTAAAAGTAGAATATTAATCTTAACTTTAGACAGTATTATGAGAAAAAGTAAATTTACACCGCAACAGATTGTGAAGATTTTAAAAGAATTTGATAACGGCAAGAGTGTCGAGCAAATTAGCCGTGAGCATGGTGTCAGTTCTGCTGCTTTTTACAAGTGGCGTTCTAAGTACGCTGGAATGAACTCTAAGGAGTTAAAACGCCTAAAGGAGCTCGAAGAAGAGAACCGTAAACTCAAACATATGTATGCCACCCTGGCGCTAGATTATCAAATGGCCAAGGAGATCATTGAAAAAAAGCTTTAAATCCTTACGGAAAAAGAAGCATTGCCAAAGTGCTTATTCATTACGGCATCAGTAGGGCGTGTCGTGTTTTTAATAAATATATTTTTGAAGACCTAAATCAAGTAAGAGAGCAAACTCAGATATGGATGGATGATTACAATCATAAACGACCACTCGATAGTTTAGGAAAAATACCTCCAGTAAAATATGCTATGCTTAATTCCTTTAGAGCTAAAAACATAGAAAATAAAAAATGTTATTTTAGAAATCTAAACAGTTCTATTTAAGGGAAGTCTACAAGAAGACCAAGTTTTAAACTTGGTCTTTATAACATTTATTTTAGTAATCTACGGCCTAAAATGCCTAAAATCTATAATAAACACAAAGCAAACAAGCCATTACCTATAGCCATTGTTTTGGGGTGTTTTTAGAATATAGAATATCCAAATATGATTGATAATGTATTATAGTCTGTATCCCAAGAGGTATAATTACCTAAAACCTCTCTACTTGTTTGATACCTTATCTCTAAACTATATTTATCATTTTGTTTGTAGCCAACTCCTAAACCCAAATTTGTTCTTGTTTCAATTTCAAATAAATTTACAATTGAACCATCGTTTCTTTTATGTTCAATTGAAGAATTTGAACTTATATCAACAATGAAAGAAGCATTTACAAAAATTTTAGAATTATTATTTAGAAAGAAATAATGTCTTAAACTTAAAGGTATTTCAATAGAACTATAATCTACACTTGCTATTAATTCGCCACCAGAAACATTATCGGTATTAGTTGTTTTTTCAGACTTATAACTTTGATAAGTAGGTTCGATTGCAATGGCCCATTTATTTTTATTATAAGGTAAAATAAACTCTGCTTCTATTCCGAAACCGAAACCTATTTCATTATCGAAATCAACACTATTAGAACCACTCGAGGAATTCTGGGTTGATAATGAAGAACTATTTAAACGTGGTCTAAGGGTTAAATTAAATAAATCTTTTTTTTGTTTTGCTTCAAAATTAGTTGAACTATTGTTGTAACATTTATTATACTCTATAAAATATTTTAATAAATCATTTTTTTTGTAGTTTAAACCTTCAATTTTACTCATTTTGAAATTTGAACAATTTAAATTACTCCAAAGTTGTTGTCTAAACCTATTATTTTTGCGAGCTTCACTTTCATTGAGTTTATAGCTTTTAAAAATTAATTGTTCAATATTTGAGTTATCTTTATTATAGAAATACCTTTTTAAGTTGTTGTCAACATATTGATATAAGTTCGCTTTACCTTCAACTAATACTTTTAGAAAAAGCTCTTCTTCTTTAAATATAGGATTCTTGTCCTCGCTTAATTTACTGAGACTCTCGCTAGACCGATCAATATTAACAGTGCTTCTAACGTATTTTGAAATATTATTAATACTAAATTCTTTAATTTCTTTTATGGTTAACGTTTTAGGTTCAATGTTTTCCGATAGTTTATACTCAAATTCTGTAGGGTTATTTTTCCAGTCTATATTTTTGATTAAACAATTATTTTTTTGATTAGAGTTGTCTATGTAATACCCTTTCTCAAAAGAGATTTGAGCAAAGGAATTAAAGCTTAAAATGACTATTAAAAGAAATAAAATTTGATTTTTCATTATTTTAAATTTGTTAGTTTTAGAGAAAATAAATGATGTTTTTCGGTTTATGTTAAAGTCGAATTTATAAATGTTATCAATTATGTGTTTTTCTATTATAAAATATTTAACGACTTAGTAAATATAGTATTATAGGCCATTATTTTATTAATTCAGCAGTTAATTTTTTTTCATTTTTTTCATGCTCATCAGGTTTCGTTAAATGTTTTAAGCAATTAGTTTAGTAAACAAAAACGAACGCAATAAAATTCCGAAAGCATTTTCCAAATAAGTACTCGCCAAAGCAATAAATTATACACAGCTTAAGTTAGGCACAGTTTAGTGTTTTTTTGAAGATCCAAAATTATTATATCCCGTTTTGGTAACTATTTTACATATTTATTGTTCTACAATGTTGTTTGAAGTCTTGTAGATTTACTACGAAGTCATAGATTATTTGAATAACTGAATTGTAATCTGTCTTGTATAGGTAATTTATTTTAAACGAATCCAAATTTATTTTAGAATGATGCCAAGCTGTATTATAAGAATTTCTGAGTGCTTCGCTCAAAGTGACATTTAACTTTGAATTTGTTTTAAACTTATCTTTTTTTATTTCTAAAATTTCAAATTCTTTACGAGAAAAGATTACTAATGTTTTAGCAAAATAAAAAAAGCCAAGAATAAAATTCTTGACTTTCCCTGGTTTTACTTGTAGCGAGAATGGGGCACGATCCCATGACCTCCGAGTTATGAATTGAGAGCGTACTATGTCAAATCAATATGAATACCTTTAAAATTCATTAAAAATGAAGCTTTAGATTTTATTTAGTATTAAATGAAATCAATTAATATCAAAGAATGTTTTAGCAGCGTATAAATACACAGAATTTTATCTTTATTAAAAATCAATACTTATGGCATCAGTAACACCTTTTTTAGTTAAACGACCAAATTCAAAAAATCTACATCCTATATCAATTAGAATTATAAAGGATCGGAAGCCATCATATATTTATATTGGACAATCTATAAAGTTGAAGCAGTGGGATTCCAAAAATCGAAGGGTAAGAAAATCACATCTAGATCATTTAGAAATTAATCAGCTGATACTTTCAAAACTATCTTTAGCCAACAAAAGTTTGATTAATGCAGAGATTCAGGAGCAGGATTTATCTTCAAAAAAGATAAAAAATCAGATTGTATCGAAATATGATAACGATTTTTTTAAAGTAGCCGAAAGTTACTTGGTAAACATAAGAAACAGAAAGCAGTTTCATCAATTGGATATTGAAATTGGTCGTATAGCAGTGTTTAGAGAATTTCTAAAAAACAATCAACTTCATTTTAAAGATTTGAATGTTGAACTCCTAAAACAATTTGAACATTTTCTGTTAAGTAAAAGAAATTTGGTTGCACGTACTGTGGCTAATTATATGATTACGCTTCGAACTATTTATAATTTAGCTATTAGTCAAAACATCACCAAAAAAGAGTTATACCCTTTTGGAAAAGGGAAATTTCAAATTAAGTTTCCAGAAACAAAAAAGGTAGGATTAAATAGAGAAGAAATAAAAACTTTAGAGAATTTAAAAGGTTTAACAAAAGCTCAAGAGTACGCTTTATATGCATGGTTAATTAGTTTTTATTTTGTAGGAATTCGTATAAGTGATGTATTACAATTAAAGTAGGCAGATTTTTATGACGAGCGTTTACATTACCGTATGGCTAAGAATAACAAATTAGTGTCTTTGAAGATCCCTGATAAAGTTTCTAAAATTCTCAGTAAATTAGAAAGAGAAGAAGATTCTGTTTATTTGTTTAGAGAGTTAGAAGGCGTTAATTTAAATGATAAGAAGCGCGTAAGAACAAGAATAAAAAAACTTTAACAGGAGGTTAGAGTTTGTTGCAGAAAAAGCAGGTATAGATAAAAAAATGTCCATGCACATTGCTCGCCATAGTTTTGGTAATATTTCGGGAGATAAAATTCCTATTCAAATGCTTCAAAAACTATATAGGCATTCTTCAGTTGCTACAACTATGCTTTATCAAGCTAATTTTATGCGAAGAGATACGGATTCGGCTTTGGATAAAGTACTTAATTTTTAGGTTTGGTTTTTGTGGTTAGTATTTATGATACGATATAAGATAAATTGTTCTGGAGAATGAAGAACTATCCAAATTTTATTTTTTTGAGGTTTCATAAAGCTTAGCAGCATTGATGAATTTATTACGCACCACTACCTAATTTATTGTTAATCCAAATAAAAAATGGATAAGTTTTGATGAATTTGGTCAACTGAAGTTTAGATACCTACTTTTTTTACAATTGTTTTAATTAAAATTAAATTATTATCAATTGTTATTTCTTTTAAATAATCATATTCATAACCCGAATGTCACTAGTTGGAGTACAGTTATCGCTGTAAATAAAATTAAGCCTTTCATAAAACTGATAGTGTTTTTATGGGTACAGAATGAGTCCAAATTTTAATGTCTTACATCTATTTTAAAACGTTTGATTCAGTTTAATTTCATTCAGCATATTATAAGAATGATCATTAATGTTTTTCAAATTTGGCTTAATTATTTATCAATAACATTTTTTTCGACCTCTGGATTATGAAGGAATTTAAAAAACTCCAAATATTCTGTTTATAAGGCTTCCCAGACGCTTGTGTTCAAAATTGTGTTCAGTTTGTGTTCACTGATTATTAATATTTTTCTACGAAAATTGATTAATTACTTTTTTAATTTTTTAAATTATAAATTGGAGAATCAACCTACAAAAAAACGAATTCATTAATACATCAAAACCATCAATATTAGATATTGTAGCTCAAACTTCATTTGTTTTAAGCTGTCCACCGAATACCGCTTTTGCGCTTCCACTATTAAAACCTAAACCAGCATGATTGGCGAAATACCAAAATGCGGCTTCTTTTTGACTATAGCAAATAGTGGTGATTAAAACCAGAAAAGCGTATAATAGTGCTTTTGTTATGCAATAAATAACTAAGTTATTTGATTTCAATATAAATATTTGAACATGCTTTGATAGATAATAGTATATAAAACAGTTATTGAATATTTAGGGTTTCATTTTTAAGTCTCGCTTTAGAAAAACAATTTGTTGGAGGGCCTTTTGGTAATGTCTTTTCGAAAGTTTCTAACTTCATCATTAAATCACGAACTTTTTCTGGGTACTCAGTAGATACGTCTTTTTGCTCTGCCCAATCTGAACTAATATTATATAATTCTATTTTTTCCAATTTATTGTTTGTTAAAAGCTTCCAATTATCTTCTTGAATGGCAGAACTTGGCCAAAAATCAGGTCTATTTGATGAGTATAACCAATTCCAATAAATTGCTTTATCACGTTTAAACGCTTCACCTTTTAAAGCACTTAAAATATTAACACCATCTGGTTGGTAACCATCTGGTAAATCTGTCTGTGCTAAATTTACAAAAGTAGGTAGCAAATCAACTGTTGATAGTTCGGTTGTTTTATTTACAATCCCTGAAGGTATCGTTTCTGGCCACCTAACAATGAATGGTATGCGAACACCTCCCGCAAATAACGAGCGTTTCTCACCTTTTAATTCTTTAGCTTCGCCAACGGAATAATAAGTCCCTAAACCTGGTCCCGTAGAATTATCATCAGTTTTAAGTTTGGTTCCGGTTATTTCTGGACCATTATCTGACGAAAAGAGTACTAGCGTATTGTTATCAATACCTAAATCTTTTAATGTTTTAAACAATTCACCAATGCGTTCATCGTATTCAGCTACAACCGCAGCATAAACTTGTTGTTGTTCACTTAAATGAGAAAATTTATCCATATACTTTTCCTTAGGATAATGAGGTGTATGCGTAGCATGAATCCAAGCATTTATAAAGAACGGTTGGTCTTTATGACGTTTTGCAAAATCTATAGTTTTATATAAAGTAGAATCTGCATGCATTTGATGCAAATTACTTGGTAAATTAAACGCTCCATACTCATCATAACCATATTCTAGTGGAGAAGGCGAATCGGCAACATGTGTGTTGGATAAGTGCCATTTTCCAAAATGTGCAGTAGTATATCCAGCATTTTTTAGCATACGGGGCATAGAAGGAGCCTTTGGGTCTAACCAATCTGGCATACCTCTTTTGATATGAGATTCAACAGATGCAAAATGACCATGTACACTATGTCTTGCAGGGAATTGACCAGTCATGACTCCAACTCTACTAGGAGAGCAAACAGGATTGACTACAGAGAAATTTTGAAAGTCAATTCCCTCTGCTGCCATTTTATCAAGATTAGGTGTTTCACAAAATGAACTCCCATGAATTCCTAAATCACTATAGCCCCAATCATCAGCAAATATAAAAATGATATTAGGTAGCGTTTCTTTATTTTCAATTGGTTTATTGTCGCCATTTGTTTTGCAACTGTGCGCAAGTATAATAGTAAATAATAAAGATGTAATTAGATTAATGGTTTTCATAAGAAGTGATTTTATGTAAAAATAGTTAAATAACAAATCTGAGACTTGCTCATTTTTACTTAATTATTTCTCTAATCAACCATAATTAGAAAAATACTAAACATAGTAAACGAACTCCTTGATATATATATATATATATATATATATATATATATATATATATATATTATCCTTGATTTAATACAGATTTTATGGCTTTTACATTAATTAAGCAAAAGAATGATTAAATAGAGAAAGGCGAATGCATCGTATTTCATGAAATTTACATTAAAACAAGAAATGATGAAAAAACAGATTGTATATACTTGATATAATAAGTTTTTTTGTAAAAATTCATAGATGAATTCTAAATTAATATAAATAAATAACAAATTAAAATAAATGATTAGACAAATAAGTTTAGTTCTAATAGTGATAATTTTAGGCGCTTGTGGAGCGTCTAAAAATGAGGTTGATTTTTCTTCCAATTCTTTAAAAACTCAACAGACAGCATTCTTAATGAGTGATGGCAGTAAATTCAACGCTCATAGTTCTTATCCAAATTTTAATTGGGACGTTACTCCTCAATATTCTATGTTTGGTGATGGTAATCGATTATTAAGCGCTAAGGAAGTAAAAATAATAGCAGCTAAAACAGATTTTATTTGTATCGAAAAGCAACATGCCCATAAAGATGTTGGATATGCAGAAATTGGTGCTAAAAAAGAAATAGCTGCTTTTAAGGCTATAAAACCAGATATTAAAGCACTATATTACTTTAATTCGGCTTATGCTTGGCCATTTACATCTTACAACAAGAATTTTAAAAAAAACAAAATAGATGATTATCCAGAGCTTAAAAAATTTATTTTAAAAAATAAAGAAACAGGAGAATTACAACATAGAAACAATACACTTTGTTTTGATGTGTTAAACCCCGAATTTAGAACTTGGTGGGTAAAAACAGTTGCACAAGGAGTAAAAGATTCTGGTGCTGATGGCGTTTTTATAGATCAAATGCATGGTTTTGTTTGGCTCCGTAAATCTCAAAAGAGGGAAGTTGAAGAAGCAATGGGAGAGATGATGATGAACTTAAAAGCTGCATTAGGTGCAGGAAAAATATTGTTAGGTAATAATGCATCCGGTGTAAAAGATGTTTTTCCGGCAATAGATGCAGTTATGTTCGAGCATTTTAATAAGAAAAAGTTAAGCAAAGAAAATTTACTTAAAGAATGGGGATATATGTTGGCAAATGCTAAAGCAGGTAAAATGTCTGTTTTTAGAATAGGTGTGGAAGCTGAAAAAGAAGAGGCAAGTCAAACCTTAATTAAAGGTTCAAGAGGAACATCTCTTGAAGGATTGTCTAGGGAAAGGTTAGAATATTACCAAGCGTGTTTTTTAATAGGTGCACAGCCTTATTCTTACTTCCAATACGGTTGGGGTTGGCGTTTAAATACTGGACCATTGGTAAATTATCCTGAGCTACAAAAACCACTTGGAGCACCAAAGGGAGCATATAAGCGTTTACATGAAAACGGTTGGGAGTTTACTCGTGAATTTGAACATGCTACTGTGTGGGTAGATACAGAAAAAGGGCAAGGAAAAATTACTTGGCGATAATACAATTTTAATCATTTTATAAGATGAAAAACATACTAATAGCATCGTTGCTGATGTTTGCTTTCGGCTCAACTCAAAACTTAAGGGCACAAGATTCCAAGAATAAAAAACCAAACATCATATTTATTTTTACTGATGACCAAGGTTGGGGCGATTTGGGAGTTTATGGGCATCCCGATGTAAAAACACCTCATTTAGATAAATTAGCTAAAGATGGAATGCTCCTAACACAGTTTTATGTGGGTTCTCCTGTATGTTCGCCTTCTCGCGCAACACTTCTTACAGGTCGTTTTGCACCTGAAATAGGAATCCATTATGCCATTGGTGGCCCTGGTGGTAAAGCATACAATAGTAGATCTACACTCGACCCTAAATTGCCAAATGTTTACAGAACCTTTTCTGAAAATGGATATGCTACTGGTCATTATGGAAAATGGCATCTTGGTTCAGGTGTGGATGCGCCAAATCCCTCAGATTATGGTGTCCAGCAATATGCGGTTTCAAACGGAAACGGGCCAAAGCTAAGTTTTCCCAATAAAAAAGCGACGAATGCCAATAAATCTGAAATAACGGCAGATCATGGTATTGAATTTATAGAACGTAATCAAAAATCTCCATTTTTCCTAAGCCTTTGGATTAATGACCCACATGCACTTCTTGATCCTACCGAAGAACAAATGAAACCTTACCTTGAGCTAACTAGGAAAGGTATAAGAGATAAATACCGAAATTCCCAAACGGTTTATTATAGCATTCTAACCAGTATTGATGAAGCAGTTGGCAGAGTGGTTAAAAAAGTAGATGAGCTAGGTTTAAGAGAAAATACAATCATTGTTTTTAGTAGTGATAATGGCCCTTCTCCATTATGGAGTTGATCTACAGGACATGCAGGTTCTGGTTTGGCGGGACCGCTCAGAGGCGTTAAAGGAAGTCTTTATGAAGGAGGGATAAGAGTGCCTTTTATTATTTCATGGCCCAAGAATATTCCAAGCGATAAAGTAGATGATAAATCCGTAGTTGGTGGTTAGAAACTGTGGCTTCTGGAGTTACATTCTCTGGAGCCGGCGGTGTTTTTATAGATCAAATGCATGGTTTTTCTTGGCTTAGAAGCGATAAAGCAGAAGAGGTTAGATTAGCTATGGGAGAAATGATGACTAGTCTAAAAGAAAGATTAGGTTCAGATAAGATCTTACTAGAAAATAATGCCGCTACTGTTGAGGATGTATTTCCTGTAATTGATGCTATTATGTTTGAACACTATAGCGAAACGATTACAAATAGTAAGGAAAATTTATTAAAAGAATGGGATGATATGTTAAGAATAGCGAAAGCTGGAAAAATATCAATCTACCGTTTTGGTGTTGAAGTAGAAGATGATGCATCTATTGATGGGCTAAGTGGGGCAGAAAAGGAAAAGGCTTTAGAGCAATTATCAAAAGAACGATTAGAATATTATCATGCTTGCTATCTTATAGGTGCACAACCTTATGCTTATTTTCAATATGGCTGGGGCTGGAGATTAGGGACAGGGCCTTTGGTAGGCTATCCAGAATTAGAGAAACCTTTGGGTATTCCAAAAGGAGAATATATTAGAACTATATCAAATGGTTGGGAGTTTACACGAGAGTTTGAGGGTGCTAATGTTTGGGTGAATACAGAAACTAAGGAAGGTAAAATCATATGGGAATAAAGCACCTAAAACGCATAGTACATTTCATGTGATAATCTAATGGAGTTTTACAAACTAATAATATTATTATGAAACATCAATTTATAGTTATGAAACATTTTTTATTGACACTTATTTTAGGGTTTATACTTGTCTCGTGTTCAAATAGTTTAAAAGGTAAGATTACTAAAGGTATTTATGTAGATATAGAAGGAGATAATTCTGGTACCGGGAGTATTTTAAAACCCTATGCAACGCTTCAAAGAGCTGTAAAAGCATCACGCGATTTACGAAAGACAGGCTTGGTAGATCCTATTGTTATTTATTTAAGAGGGGGACGTCATCAATTAAACGAAGCCTTGGTATTGGGAATAAAAGATGGAAGGCCTGAAGATTCAGAGATAACTACCCTTGATGATTATGGAGCTGGCGAGACTATACTGCCTGCGTATTTAACTATTTCTGCATATCCAAAGGAGCATGCAGTTGTAAGTGCTGGAATGCCAATTACAGGTTGGAAGAAAGTTGAAACGACATCTTCTGGACTTCTATTGAATGCGTTGGGGAATGTATGGGAAGCAGATATGCCAGAAGGACTTGAAAATTTTTATACGCTTTATGATAGTAAAGGACGTTTAAACCGAGCTAGAAATAATGGGTTTTCACCAACCCAAAAAGGAGATAAAACACATATCTATTTTCCAGAAGGCGCTTTGAAAAATTGGGAGAACATTGAAGATGTAGAAGTTCAAGTAAGACCCTTTCGTCCTTGGGTAATTAATATGCTTCCTCTTAAAACTGTAGACGAAACAGAATTAGTTGCTCAAACAGGTGTTTCTGCAACCTATGGAATTGATAAATTACCATCGTGGGTTCACAATCCGACAGGATCAAGTATTTGGATTGAAAATAGTATTGAGGCATTAAACGAACCAGGAGAATGGGTAGTGAATACCAAGACGCGAAAAATTTATTTGTGGCCTGTAAATCCATCTTCAGATGGAAAACCTCAGGGTATATTGGCTCCAACTACCAGTGAGCTTATTAGGGTAGAAGGGCAAATTGATTATGACGGACCAACGGACAAACCTGTTAATGGGATTGCTTTTAATGGTATAACGTTTACACATGCCGATCGATTGGCTTGGACTAGTGATGAAAAACGTTTGGGATTGGGTATGCAACATGATTGGGATATGTTCGACAAACCTTCAGCCATGATTCGATTTCGTGGAGCTGAAAACTGTGAGGTCATAAATTGTGATTTCCTTAATTCAGGTGGATCGGGCATCAGGCTAGATTTATTTGCGCAACGAAATCGCATTGAGAATTGTGAATTTGCACACCTAGGTGAAGCCGGAATCCTGTTGGCTGGTTATGGGGCTGGAACAAAAGATGTCAATCATCACAATGATATTATAAACAATCACATACACCATTTTAGTGAAATCACTTGGCATTCTCCTGGAATATGGGCATGGCAAAGTGGTCATAACCACATGGCTCATAATTACGTGCATCACAGTGGTTACGCTGCGGTACTAATTACAAATAGGATTGAGCCTGATAGATCCTTAAATGGAGAAGGTGGTAGAACCATTCGTCAGAATGAAATTCCTGAAGATGTAAAAACGAGTACTAAAGAAACTGTATTATACTGATATAGGTTGACTCTTTTTTAGTTAAAATCCTCTGTTCTTAAATTGTAAGCTCAGGTAAATTTACTTTATTTTTTCGATACGACTTGTATTTGATATTAGGATTTAAATGCACTTCTGCAGGTTTTCTGAGATCCAGGCTAAAATGAGTTCTCAAATTGTTATAAATATAGACTGCTTGTTGTGTCATTTTTTGTGCTAATTCAGTGTTTTTAATGATTTGTTTTAGCCCGTATTCATATTTAAGAGTTCTGTTAATGCGTTCTGAAACAGCATTTTAGTAAGGATCGTATTGCTCGGTCATACTCATTGTAATTCCATTATCTTCAGCAAACTTTGTGTATTTGGGGTTGCAGTATTGGAAACCTCTATCTGAATGGTGAATTAGTTTTTGATTAGGATATTTCCTGTTTTTAATAGCCATAGCTAGCGCATCTGAGCAAAGTGATGTTCTCATATGATTATCAAGTTTGTAACCCATAATTTGCTTAGAATAGGCGTCTGTGACTAAAGCTAGATAGTTGTGTCCATTTTCTGTTTTAATATAAGTGATATCACTAACCCAGAGTTGTTCCGGTCGATTAGGAACGTGGCCTTTTACAAGGTTCTTATATTTTTTGTACATATGGTTTGAGTTTGTCGTTGTGATGTAATTTTTATTTTTTGGAATCAAAAGATTATTTAGTCTAAGAAAGCGATAGAACTTGTCTCTACCAATCTTAATATTAGCCTCAATAAAATTAGTTTTAAGTTCCGCATGTAATTTTATTCCACCAGTTTTAGAGCCTACTTTTTTACGGTAGTCTTTAACCATCTTGATCATTTTTTGATGATCTATTTCTTTTTTCTGTTGCGTTCTTAGTCTTTTGTAGAAGGCTTGTTTAGATATCCCAAAACATCCATAGAGCCATTTTCTTTTATACGCTGTTTTTTCTTTAGCTCTATCTCTTTTGCTAATGTTTTGGGTAATGACTTTTTTGACATATCGACTCCTGTAATAAGTTCCATATCAGCGATAATGTCCTGTTGGAAGTCTTTTTGAAACTCAAGTTCTTCAATCTTCTCCTTTAGCTTTTTAATCTCATCGTTTTTACTCATACCCATGTTTTGTTGCACTAAGGTACTGTATTTTCTTAACCAATAAGAAATAGTTGTTCTAGGAATATCATATTTTTTAGAAGCTTGGTTGTTTGAAATCTGACCATTTAAGATTTGGTCAACGACTAAAAGTTTGGTTTCTAAAGTTGCTTTTTGATAGCTTTTTTTTAGCCAGTGTTCATTTTTTGTTTTCATAAGTGACTGTAATTAATTGCTTAATTTTTAGTCAACCTATTTCAGGAAAATTCATGAGTTTAAACGAGCACTGTCTTTTGACCAAGACAAAGATAAAATTGTAATTACCATTCCCGAAGAAATAATACAACCAAGAGTAACTGTTGTTGTATTAGAAATTGAGGACGAAGAGGTCAAGGTTATTGATGAAACCATACTGCAGGAAAAAGATGGTAGCATTAGTCTACCTGTTGCCAAATGTGAGTTTTCTACCAGACGTATAAGTTATGATTACGAAGAAAAACAACTCGAAATTGGGGGGGGAAGCGAATCAGGGCTTGTTTTGGACCGTAAAATTGAAAAACCCGGTTCCTTTCAAGTAATCAGTGAGGACAATGGACATGAAGCATTAAGTTACGAACTAATTACCCCAACTGATACTTTAGAAGTTTATCCAAAAGGAAATGTAGGGAAGTTGACTAAAAAGCCGACGGGTACTATTAACATTGTTAAGAAGGGAACCATTATTATTAAGGCCTATCCAAAGGAGTATATTGAGTGGTGGAATAAATTCAGTCTCAAAGGGGTGGAATTAGTTCTTGTGAAGTAACTAGTGATGATTATAGCTAAAACATTAAACTAATGAAAAAAAATATGCTGTTATTACATGAGTTATGCTTTTGAGCTTGCCTATGTGAAATAGCTCGGAAATTTCAAAAAGGTTTCTGTAATATCTTTCTTTACCCCCTATAAATTTTTGTTAGTCTAGTTTTTGCAGAAATAGAGAAAGTTAATGGTGGATTAGAGAAAGGAATTTTTTTAAACATTGAGGTATCTTTGTTATATAACAAATATTTATCCGTGTTGTTAACTATTAATAAAAAGCGAAGTATGTATCGAAGTAAACAAATCAACTTATTTTTTATAATAATATTTACATTTATTTTCATTTCTTGTGCCCAAGAAAAGTCAAAAAAATCAAATAAAGCACCCAACATTATTTTTATTTTAGCCGATGATTTGGGATATGGAGATGTTTCTAGTTATAATGAAAATTCTAAAATTCAAACAGCTAATATCGATAAACTAGCTTCAGAAGGCGTATTGTTTACTGATGCGCATACCAGTAGTGCTGTATGTACTCCAACGCGTTATGGTATATTAACTGGGCGTTACAATTGGCGTTCTACTTTAAAAAAGCATGTTTTACAAGGATATAGTAAAGCTTTAATTACACCAGACAGAAAAACGATAGCAGGCTTTTTAAAAAACAGCGGCTACAAAACAGCGGCTATAGGTAAATGGCATTTAGGTTGGGATTGGTCTAATATTGACAAAGGAAAGGACTCTATTGATTATTCTCAGAAAATAAAAAATGGCCCTACCACTAATGGGTTTGATTTTTGGTATGGATTTAATGGCTCGTTAGATATGGCGCCATATGTTTGGGTAGAAAATGATAAACCAACCATGGTTCCAACGAAGCTTACAGAAAACAAAGGACAAGCTATGTGGCGAAAAGGTCCAACTTCAGACGATTTTAATCATGAACAAGTATTACCAGATATTACTAAGAAGACAGTTAATTTTATAAATGAAAATGCTAAAGGCGACCAACCGTTTTTTGTTTACATGCCTTTGCCAGCACCACATACGCCTATATTGCCAACAGATGAGTTTAAAGGTAAAAGTGGATTGGATAATCCTTATGGTGATTTTGTAATTATGGTGGACTGGGTTGTAGGTGAAATAATGAAATCATTAGAAGAACAAGGTATCGCAGATAATACTATATTAGTATTTACCAGTGATAATGGATGTTCTAATCAAGCAGATTTTGCTCAATTAGCAACAAAAGAGCACGACCCTAGTTATGTATTTAGAGGACATAAAGCAGATATTTTTGAAGGTGGTCATAGAGTTCCATTTATAGTGAGGTGGCCAGAAAAAGTACAATCAGCTAAATCAAGTCAATTGGTTTGCACAACAGATTTTTTTGGAACTATTGCAGATGCCTTAGATATGAAAATCGATGATAATATGGCTGAAGATAGTTATAGTTTTTTATCAGCATTAGGCGTTCAGTCTAACTTACCAAAAAGGGAGAGTATTGTTCATCATTCTATTAATGGTTCTTTTGCTTATCGTAAGGGAGATTATAAAGCTATTTTTTGTCCAGGATCTGGTGGTTGGAGTTTTCCTAGACCAAGAGATAAAGCTATTGATAGTTTACCTAAATTTCAATTATATAATTTAAGTAGTGATCTTGGAGAAGAACATAATTTACAAGATGAGAAATCTGAACTGTTAGAAGAATATAGAAAAGAACTTTCACAAATTGTTTTAAACGGTAGGAGTACAGAAGGAACTATACAAAAGAATGATGGTTCTGAAAGATGGTCT
Organism: Algibacter sp. L3A6; assembly: GCF_009796825.1. Classification (GTDB taxonomy): domain Bacteria; phylum Bacteroidota; class Bacteroidia; order Flavobacteriales; family Flavobacteriaceae; genus Algibacter. Next base: position 4,385,307 of record NZ_CP047030.1, on the reverse strand, counting down.
CAGTTAAAATGGATGAATGATTTATAAGAAAGTAAGAATAAACATTAAAAAATAATATAAACTAAAAATTAATTATGAAGCTAAAACATTTTTTTGAATTTTTAAAAACAAGTAATTTCTCAGCATCTTATTTCTTGTTATTAACCATCTCAATAATTCTTTTTTCTTGTAAGGAAGATGCAAAAAAAGTAAAAAACGAAGAAATAGATACAAGACCAAATATTGTATTTGTTATTACAGACGACCAAGGTTATGGTGATTTGGGACATACAGGTAATGCAATTATTAAAACACCTCATATAGATAAATTTTCTACAGAGTCAGTTAACCTGACCAATTACCATGTAGGAACTACGTGCGCACCAACAAGAGCAGGTTTGTTAACAGGAAGAAACTGTAATAGAAATGGTGTTTGGCATACTATTATGGGAGCTTCTATGCTAAACCGAGAAGAAGTTACAATAGCAAATGTGTTACAAGATAACGGTTATCAAACAGGTATGTTTGGTAAATGGCACTTAGGAGATAATAGTCCATTTAAACCACATCAAAGAGGTTTTGACGAAGCATTTTACCATGGCGGTGGTGGTGTAGGACAAACACCAGACTATTGGAATAATGATTATTTTGATGATTCTTATTATAGAAATGGAGTTCCAGAGAAAAAACAAGGCTATTGTACAGATATCTGGTTTGATGAAGCTTTAAGTTTTATAGAAGCTAAAAAAGATGAACCTTTCTTTTGCTACTTAAGTTTAAATGCTCCTCATGGGCCTTATAACCTTCCAAAGGAGTACTATGATATATATAAAGATGAAACTGCTATTAGCGAAACACAAAAGCGTTTTTATGGTATGATTACCAATATTGACGATAACTTCTCAAAGTTATTAAATAAATTAGATGTTTTAGGAATAGCAGAAAATACTATTATTGTATTTACTACGGATAATGGAACAGCTAGAGGTTACAAACCAGACGGGAAAACTCAAAAAATGTTAGGTTATAATGCTGGTATGCGAGGTACAAAAGGTAGTGAGTATGATGGCGGACATAGAGTGCCTTTTATTGTTAGATGGCCAGATGGCGGGCTTACAGGAGGTAAGAGTTTGAATGACTTAACGGCACATGTAGATATATTACCAACATTTGTTTCTTTAACTAAGCAAAAGTTTGCATCAGAGAAGACTATGGATGGTACTGATATAAGTGATTATCTTTTAGGTAAATCTGAAGCTCCTGAGAGATATTTAGTAACTGATACACAACGTATTCCTTGGCCTAAAAAAGGAAAAAATAGTTGTGTTATGGATGATAACTGGCGTTTAATAAAAGGCAAAGAGCTTTATAATATAGTCGATGATCCAGGACAAACAATTAACCTAGCTGATAAATATCCAGAAAAAGTAGCAGAAATGAATGCTTTTTACGAAACTTGGTGGGAAGATGTAATTAAAGAAACTAAATTTTCTGTTATAGATTTAGGAGTAGATGATATAGATGTAATTACTTGCCATGATGCCCGTACTATAGATTATTACCCACCATGGAATCAACAAATGATTCGTCAAGGCAAACCAATGGAACCTGCGCCATTTACAGTAAATTTTGTTAAAGCTGGTAAGTATAGATTTCATTTAAGAAGATGGCCTTCTGAAAGTGGTTTGGCACTTAGTGCAGAATTAAAAGATGGAAAAGCAGAAACTCTTTATGAAGCTCCAATTGCCAACGGTAAATCTATGAGATTTGCTAAAGCCTATTTAAAAATAGCTGATAATAATGTTGAAATTGATGTAGATAATAATGCTGAAGCTGCAGTGCTTGAAATGGAAGTAGCTCAAGGGGAAACAGAACTTTTGGCTTATTTTGATATGGAAGACGGAACTCCATGCAATGCTTTTTATATTGATGTCGAAAGCGTAAAATAGAAATTTATTGTATATTATAAATAAAAAATGTCAGTTCGGAGTCATTTTCAATATAAGAAGTATTCTAACTGACATTCTTTGTATCATATAGATTAAAATGGATAATTATTTAAACTCATAGATTTATGAAAGTAATTAGAGTTAATATATTTAGGGTTCTTATTTTGTGTATGTTCACATCATGTATCAAGAATAAAGAAGCCGCAAAAGAATTATTGATGGAAACCATTAGAACTTATGAAACAGCATGGGCGAATGAAGATTTTTTAGGAGTAGAAAGCTTTTTTACTGAGGACGCAAAACGTTTGCATACAGAACCTCATGTTTGGGATAGAGCTGAAATAAAACGTTATTTTAAAATTTAATTAAAATGTAAAATATAAACATTATTTAATATATAATGGTTATATGTCTGGCCGTTCTATGTTACAAAATCTTAGTATTATTTATTTACCGAATTGAATTGAGTTTCTAAAGGTACATTGTAAATGGACTCTAATTCTTTAATACTCTTTTTATAATATTCAGTTGGGGGAGGCAGGTTAAAGTTTTTCCAAAATAACAAATTGTATTTGACACTAACATCTTGCATTTTTTTGTCATATACGTCTGAATCTTTTGTGTCAATTTTTCTTTTATCAGTTTCTAGCCCAATAACGATTATTTCATTTCTAAAGGCCAATTTGGCTTTTTTACTTTTTGTTCTTAAAATTTTTTGTTGATGTTCATTTAAATCTTTAAATCTTCTTGTATAATGATTATGATAGCTTAAATAAAGCTTGCCATCTTTGTTTTTTTTATAGATGTAAATCACGTTTGAAGGTCTATTCCTTGTTTTATAAACCTTGTAAGTGTCAACTCCTATATAAAAAACTGGATCTGAATAATTTTGTCTTTCTTTCGTATTACTTACCCCTTGAATAATTACAATGTCTTCGCCGTCATAAGAAGAGTCTCCAATTTTAGTCCATTTGTAATTACTAATAGGAAGACCTCTTCTTAAGGGATCTATCATAATCATAAAATTTATTGGATACATATTTCTTGATCTTTCATTCTTAAAATACCTGTAATCGGCGGATTTTCTTCCCTCTACAACTTCTATACTGTTTACGTTATTTCCTCCTCTTGGGCCTACATCTTTAACTTTTATATAATGTTCAACAAAAAACTTAGCCTCATCATTTTCTACGGCAAAAAAGCGATTCAAAATTTTTAATTCATGTACAGAACTAACCGTGTTGTTTTTTAAATTTTTAAAGGCCAATTTAACATATTGTGCAGGATTAAGTATGTTTACCTCATTAAGGGAAACAATATCTTCCTCTAAGGTTATTGTTTTTTCACTTGATTCAATAAAATCTTTCACTAATATTTTGGAAGTTATGTACCCTATACTAGAGATTTCTAAGGTGTCTAATACATTTTCTTTTGATAGCTCTAAATAAAAATCACCATCTTCATTGCTTGAAGTTCCAATCCATTTAGAAGGAATACCAATAGCTGCATAGGGAACGCTTGATTTGGCTTGATCTAAAACAACACCTTCAATTTTTAAAATTTCTTGTTGCGATTGAGCTGAGTGGCATAATAGAAACATTATATTAAAAAATGTGAATACTTTTAATGAATTCATAAGCATAGTGATTTAAAAAAAAAATGAACACCAATTTGAAATGATTTTATTTGAAGCAGTTAAAAATTTTTAGAAAATGATTGAATAAAATTTTATAAATTATTTTTATTTACAATTCAAGCCTTTTAATCTACAATTTAGGATTTAAAGCTGGGTATATTAGCTTTAAATCCATTATTTATTTCCAGTTTATTTTAGCTTTTTTAGTTTCTAAGTCAACCCAAATAGAAGCATGTTCAAAATCACGGGTTAATTTCCAACCGTTAACTTTCATATCATGTAACGGCTTGCCTAATGGTTTAACAAATTCAGGATACCAATCTAATGCACCATGTTTAAAACGATAGCCCCAATTATAAATGAAATAGGCGTTTTCTTGAGCGCCAGCTAAAAATGAAGCTAGGGGAAAGGTTATGTTTTCTTTGGAAATTTTCTGTTTTTCATTTAATGGTTTTGCCATAAAGTCTTTGTCTATCCAAGCGTATCCAGGCCAGCCTTTAAAAACCACCATTTTTCCAGTTTTTCCAGCGTTCTCCATTTCTTTTATATCAAATAGCATGCTTTCTTTAGAGCTGCTGTTAATGATGCCAAAATGTTCGATCATTACGGCATCGGTATGTTCAGGAAAATTATTCCCAATATTTCTTCTAGGGTTACTGCGAATACCGTTATACACGATTAACTTTTCATTTCCAAGAGCAGCTCTGGTCTCGGCTATTAATTTTTTTAACCCTTCTTGAATACTATCGTATTTCTCTTTACCCCATAGTTTAATATTGGCAGGACTTGCTACTTGAATAAAAGCATCCATAAAAACACCACCTGTAGAACCATTTAAAATTTCATTTTTTGCTGTTTCTACCCACCATTTACGTACTTCTGGATTAGATAAATCGTAACGTTTTAAACCAGCATTTTTGAAATCTAATTCACCATCTTGTTTTCTTAACCACCATTCTGGATGGCTGTTATAAATATCATGGGCTTCATACATTTTGTAATCTAAAAAAGCATTCCAATAGAAAACAACTTTCATATTGGGGTTGATTTTTTTTAATTTCTTTGCGTCTTTTTCAATACCAGTTTCGGTATTTTTAGAATCTGGAAGTCCATGCCCTTTTTCTTAAACAATAAAATTTGAATGTGACGTAATAAATTTTGCTTCGTCCTTAGTTAGCTCTCCTGCTTTTCCAAAATGAAATGCAATAAGCACTTTATCCCAACTAAATTTGGGGTAAGCGTTGTTTGTTTGACCAAATGACTGATAACAGATAAACAGGATTAAAACACTAGTGAAAATTTTTATAGTTACGCACTTCATAATTTCAATTAATTATTAATGGGTCTTAATGCTATTGATTTTAAACTAGCTGTTTTTCTATCTCCTTCTACTAAAGTTGTTGTTATGGTGTGTTTTCCGGGTGTTTTAAATTCTAAAATACCCATGTTGTAATATATGTATTTTTCTGTAGCTGCTTGTTGGTTTTGCACCATTATATCTTCATCTGTAAATGTTTTCCAAACCAAACGATCAGTACCCTTGTAGGCTAAATCTAAATAGTAATATCCAGCTTTTTTTACATTTATTTTCCAAGTTACTTGTCCATTTTCTTGCCATTCTCCAACTTGATTTGCATGTTTCCATTCTCCAAACTTCTCCATCCAGCGTTTGTTTTCTTGTGTGGCATTACTAACAGTTCCAAATTCCGTAATTAATTCTGTCTTTGTATTTGGATATATTCCTAAAGCAGTATCTTCAGCTACTATTTCGTCTCCATTTTTAATATTTACTTCTACTTCAATAATAGAAATTAAATCATCTGGTGCCTTAAAAGGAACATTAAAAGTGACCCAATTGTCTTTGCTTTGATTGAATTTAATTTTTTGATTTTTTCCTTCTGGATTTAGAATTTTAGCCGATTTGATTTCAGTTTTTAAACCAGGTAAATATAATTTACCATCAGTTGGCCATTCTGAAACCGCTAAATACATTGAATTCCCTTTAATAGTTACATCTCCCCAAGGTAATTTGTAATCCCATGGTGATGCACCTGCGTTATATACAACTTGCGGATATTTATTTAACCATTTGCCTGTTTCTCTTAAAAAATTAGCGCCTATTTCAGGAACAACACCTAATTGATTAGGACCTACATTGAATAAATAAGAACCACCTCGTGCTACTGTTTCTATTAATCTACCTAAAATTACTTTAGGGCTTTTAAAATTGTTGTCATACCATGCATAAGACCAAGAGTCATTATTAGTATCGCATGTTTCCCATAAACCTTGTATACGTTTTGTTGGCACCTCCATGTCACCTACACTAGCATAATCACCTAATCCATATCCAACTCTACTACACATCATAGCTTTAGGTTGTAGTTCTCTAACCATGGCTGCTAATTCTACTACATATTCCTTTGGCATATCTCCAGGAGTATCAAACCAAACAAAATCTATTTGTCCGTAATTTGTACAAATTTCTTTTACTTGTGGTTTGCATTTATTATAGAAATAGTCTTTAAAATCTGCTGGATTTCCTTTTTCATCTACTTTTGGACCTCTAGTTCCACCTGGAGCTGTCCAATCTTGGTTGTGAGAATAATAAAATCCAAAGCCTAACCCTATATCATGGCAGGCATCTGCCAACTCGTGCATAGGGTCTCTACCAAAAGGAGTGGCGTCAACAATATTAAAATCACTTACTTTAGAATCGAACATCGCAAAACCTTCATGATGCTTACTTGTTATGACAATGTATTTCATTCCGGCATCCTTAGCTAATTGTGCTATTTTTTTTGCGTCAAACTCTGTAGGATTAAAATCATTAGCTATTTTTTTATAATCTTCAACGGGTATTCCAGCCATTCTAGGATTCATAATCCATTCTCCAATACCATAATACGTTTTATTATCCCAAACGCCTCCTAGGTTCGAGAATAAGCCCCAATGAATAAACATTCCAAAATTACTTTCATCAAAGAATTTTGCTTTTCCATTTTTTAATACATCCACCGAAACATTTGTTTCTCCCCACATTTCTTCCATGCCCTTTTGATTTTTATCTTGGGAAAAGGAAGGGTTTGAAATACATATTACATATAAGAGCAGCATAAGGTGCTTTTTTATAGTTTTTAAATTCATTTCTTAATTTTTAAGTTTTTCTATTTTTTGTTACACAGTATTTCTTTCCTTTTGAAATGCATAGCAAAATTAATACAAGAATGAGGCAAAGACCTTTCTCTATTCCTTTATTTTATTGCTCAAATAGTGTTTCTTACTATATTATAGAACTTATATTAACCTTTTTGTTATTTATCAATGTTTTTTTTAACTAAAATCCCCCCTACTTATAAAAATGAAAAGTCAGGGGGATTTAGTGTGTATATATTATTTTAGTTAATAACCTTCATTTTGTTCCCAGTTATTTTCTATGTTCAAATCTAATTGGGATTGTGGAATTGGCCATAACCATTCATGATCTGGCCATAAAACACTTCCCGTATATAGAGAATAAGTATTTCTAAAAGTAGTAACTGCATCTTGATCAGGTGTCCAATCTAAATTTACACTCAATGTAGAATTCGTTAACCTATTGGTACGAATTAAATCAAACTTACGCTTGTATTCGCCTGCGAACTCACACCTTCTTTCTTTCCATAAAGCATTTCTGAAATCCTCTTGAGATAATCCAACAACCAAATCAGCCAATCCAGCTCTATTCCTAATTTTGTTTACTGCTTCATAAGCTTCCGCATTAGGGGCTCCGTCAGCTTCGTTTTGTGCTTCCGCATAGATCAATAAAGCATCTGCAAAACGATATAAAATAGTATTATTATTAGTATATTGGAAACTAGTCCCGTCTACACCAGTCAAGTAATCTAAATCCATAAATTTTCTAAACATTGGCTGACACAAATAAGTATTCCCTTCTCCATCGTCATACCTCGTCATAATATTAAAATCTCTTCTTTCATCTCCATCTTCAAATTCATCATACAAATGAGGAGTTGGCAAATAAGTACCCACATTTGGTGTTGATGGAAAAGATAAATCATATAAATCTCCAGTAATCCCTTCATCAATCAAAGGAGTAGAAGAATCACTTCCCCAATAATTAGTACCTCTTGTCCACCCTCTTGACTCTCTTGACATCCAATTCCCATATCCAGACACTGGCAAATATGAAATTTCCAACATAGACTCCGATGTAAAAGGAGTTGCTTTATCCCATGCTGTTCCATAAGCAACAGCTGATAATGAAGCAACTATATTTAATGAATTGGGAGCATTGTCAACAACATCTTTAGCCATTTCACTTGCTAAAGCATAATTACTAGCATCTCCTTGTACAAAAACACCTTGAGAGGTTCGTCTCATTCCTGCTCTTGTTAAATACACTTCTGATAAAATTAACTTAGCTGTCCATTTTGTAATATGTCCATCATGAAGTCCATCACTACAATGTTCACCCGCAAATAAAAGATCAGGTATAATAATTTCATTATAAATATCATCCACAGCTGCTCTAGGCTTCATAAAATCTGCTTCTGTTAAAACTGCAGTGTTAACCATAGGCACATCACCAAAAGCTCTTACTAGGTTGTAATAATAAAACGCCCTTAGAGCTCTTGCCTCTCCAATAATTAAATTTTTTTCTGCCTCATCCATATCAATAGCGGGTACATTAGCTATCACATTATTAGCCCTTCCGATACCTTCCCACCAAGCACTGTAAACATCAGTGCTTTCAAACAATCCTGCTGAAGGAAAGGTCGTGTGAAGTGCCATCATATTAAAATTCGAACTTCCAGCAGTTCTACTTACAAGATCGTCTGTATACATATCTATTCCCATCCACCATCTTGAATAAACGACACGCATTCTTTCATATATTCCATCAACAGCTGTTCTCGCATCCCCTGCTGTTTGGTAATAATTTGGAGTTGATATAAATGTTGGTGGTACTTCTTCTAAAAAATCACTACAAGAACTCAACATTATTGAGATAAGCAGTAATTTCATTAAATGCTTTATATTAGTTTTCATAAATTATTTATTTTATAAATTATTTCTAAAATTTTAATTTTAATCCAAGTCTTATTGTTCTTGCTAAAGGATACCCTCCATTATCATGACCAATAGCCCTAGTACTTGACCCATTAAGAGAAACATCTGGATTGTATCCTGTATATTTTGTCCAGGTATAAAGGTTAGACCCTGAAAGGTAGAATCTTAGGTTACTAATATTCATATTGTCTACAACACTTTTAGGAAACGTGTATCCAATCGTAAAATTTTGTAATCTAACAAAAGAAGCATCTTCTACAAATCTGTCACTATAAATAGTCTCTCCAGTATCAGCATTTAATCTAGGATAGATTGTACTAGGATTTTCTGGAGTCCATCTTTCTAATCTGGTATCCAAACCTTGTCGACCATCAAAAGATAGCAAATACGTATTCTGAATTGCTGTTACATCTCTTCCTAATTGAGAATCTATAAAGAAGGAAACATCTACATCCCCTATTTTAAAATTATTATTCAGTCCAAAAGTAATATTGGGCTGTGCTCTACCAATAATTTGTCTATCTGCTTCTGTAAAAGATCCATCTCCATCAAGATCGTCATATAATTGTTGACCAGGTCTATGAGATTCAGTATTCTGAGGAACCCCGCCATCATAATCTTCAACAAAAGTATAATCTCCTTTTGAAGGGTTTGAATTGTATAAGTTGATTTGTTCTTCACTTGTTAAACCTTGAAACTCTACAAAATCATCAAACTGAGCTATTCCTTCAGTTTTATACCCATAAAAAGCTCCTACTTCTTCCCCTATAATTAGTCTTTGACTTCCTCCCGAAATAAACCCAGGATTCCAACCACTTTGTACATAATCTGATGCCAGATCTGTTACCACAGACTTCCCTGTAGCATAATTAGCTCCAATAGTCCATAAAAAATCTTTTTTAGTAATAACATGCGCATTTATATTCATTTCAAAACCTTTTGTTTCTAGGCTTCCAAAATTTTCTGTATAGGTCTGAAAACCAGATTGAATAGGAATAGGATTGGTATTAAACAACAAATCATCTGTTACTTTTTGATAATAATCTACACTTCCTGTGAACTTATTATTAAAAATACCAAAATCAAGTCCTAAATCTAATTGAGCTGTTGTCTCCCATGTTAAATCGTCATTAGGTAATTGATTTGCTGCAAAATAAGTAGTCAATGTCTCATCAAACCCTGTTTGACCTGCAGCATACTGATCTAAAGATCCATATGCTGGTATTACCTGATTTCCTGAAAGCCCATAACTTGCACGTAATTTTAATTCAGAAATAGCACTAATATCTTTTATGAAATTTTCTTTAGAAAGATTATAGGCTATAGCTGCTGCAGGGAAAAAACCCCATTTATTATTTGCTGCAAATTTAGAAGATCCTTCATATCTACCTGTTAAAGTTAACAGGTATTTCCCTTGATAGTTATAATTTAGTCGACCAAACCAAGATGATAAATTATTTTTTGTATAAGAAAATTGATCGGGATCGTAAAATGTGGCAGTATTTGGAGCGTAATACGTTAATAAATCATTTGCAAAACCAGCATTTGATATTGATATAGCCTCACTTTCTGAAGTCTCTAATGATTGCCCAATAAGAGCGCTAATAACATGTTTCCCTATTCTTTCTCGGTAATTTATTGTATTGGTAATTGTCGATCTTGTGTATCTTGAATCTCTAGTTCTCGCTATTCCTCCTGAAGAATAGGCTTCGGGCAAAATATCATATTGATAATAACGTTGAGCCGTGTTTCTATTCTGATGTGACAAATCTGTTTTTAGAGACCACTTTTTCGAAAGTTTGTACTGTAAACTTATATTCCCTCTAAACTGAGTCAACAAATTATTAAATTCATTTGCCTCAAGTGCTATTACAGGACTAAACAAATCAAAACCATCTTCATCATCTTCTGCATTTATATTAAGAGTTGGAGCTGACCTAAGCGCTCTAATAACGGCACTCACAGCTCCTTGCTGGTTATTACTACCCGTAACACCTGTACTAATAGATCTTTGGTTAGACGTTACATGCGAATAATTAAGTGTAGTAACTACTTTAACTTTATCTGAAATATTTGCAGTTAAATTTACTCTATTTGAAATACGGTTATAATCTGTTTTTTCAACAATTCCTTTACTATCCAAGATATTAGTAGAAATTAAGTATTTTAAATCTTTATTCCCTCCACTAAAACCAATATTTGTGTTAGATGAAGTTGCAGTTTGCATAATTTCCTTTTGCCAATCTGTTGTTTCTAACTGTCCTGCACGAGCCGAATCTAATCTAGCAAGAGTATTTAAATTAACTCTTCCTGCATTTATATCTGCTTCATAAGATAATAATGTGTAATCATTAGCATCTAATAAATTAATATAATTAGACACCTCCATAAGAGAATAATCGTGATCTACAGTAATCACTCCTTTTCCTGATACTCCTGTTTTAGTTGTAATTAAAATCACTCCATTAGCACCTCTAGATCCATAAATAGCAGTTGAAGATGCATCTTTAAGAATCTCTATAGATTGAATATCCGAAGGATTTATCATTGACAAAGGACTAATTGAAGCACTCTCTAAATCAGTTGAGCCCAAACCTGATGCTGATTCATTTTCCATTGGAATTCCATCAATAACATACAAAGGGTCACTACCACTTAAAGAACTAATCCCTCTTATCCTAACAGAAGCCCCTGAACCTGGAGCACCTGAAGCTTGATTTACAACTACACCTGCTGCTCTACCGGCTAATGCTTGTTCAATACCAATAGCTCCAGTTTTTGTAATTTCTTCTGCTTTTATAGAGGAAACAGACCCCGTTAAATCACTTTTTTTAACAGTACCATAACCTACAACCACCACTTCATCAAGTGTTTGGTCTGCTTTTATAAGTACAACATTAATAATATTTTGATCTCCTACAGTTATTTCTTTTGTATCTGTACCTAAATAGGAAAAGATCAAAACATCACCAGTTTTGGATCTTAAGTTGTAATCACCATCAAAATCTGTTACAGTGCCTTTAGCGACACCTTTAATTAATACGGTAACACCTAATAAGGGCATTCCTGCTTCATCTTTTACGCTTCCAGAAATACTTTTCTCTTGTGAGAAAGCCTGAAATGTTAACGTAATAAGAAAAATACTTAGTAATTTTTTCATATTTTAATTTAGTTATAATTAGTTAGAACAAAACTATATGCAGATTAAGATAAAGCTTTTCTTTAATCAACCAAATCTTTGCTCATTTTAGTCAAATGGAACAAAAAAGCCTGCTATTTGTATGTTTGTGCTTTTTAATTATTTCATTCTTTTCGGCAGAATTCGATTTCTATTAACTTAGCTTATAATAAAAAAAAACATTAGAACTTTATGGTGTTTTTTTTAATAATAGAAGACTTTATTTTTTGTTTTGGTCAATTAGAGCATGTTTTTGATTAATAAGAGAAAAGGGTTTCTGTTGTTTGATGTTAAGTTTACATTATAAATAATACTTATGTCATATGTTCAAATTTAAACTCTTAATATTTGGTTTTTTATTTGTTCCAACATTTATTTGTTTTAGTCAAAAAGAACAAGCTTCAATTGGGTATAATAAAATTGAGGCCAATTGGGAATCGATGGCTCAAAACTATCAAGTTCCAGAATGGTTTCAAGATGGTAAAATTGGAGTTTGGATGCATTGGGGTGTGCCATCTGCAATTGATGAAAACCGACCGAATGATGGTTCTCATTACGGAAGAAGAATGTACGGTCCAAATGAAGGGGAAAAAGGTGTTCAGCTAAATATGACACAAACCTTATCTGATTGGCATACCAAAACATATGGTACTCCAGAAAATTTTGGCTATGAAAAATTTATTCAAGATTTTAAAGCTGAAAATTGGAAGCCAGAAGCACTGGTAAAATTCTTTAAAGATTGTGGGGCACGTTTTATTATGCCAGTAGCTACGCATCATGATAATTTTGATATGTATGATTCATTCTTTGCATGGAATTCAGTAAAAATGGGACCAAAACGAGATGTTATCCAAGAATGGAAAGATGCCGCTTATAAATATGATTTAAAGTTTGGGGTATCCACACACTTGTATTGGTCACCACGATTTTTTAACACAGCACGTAAATATCAAAAACCAAACACACCAGAGTGGGCGTTATTTAATATGGATTATGATCCTAAAAAATATTCAAGTCAAGAAAGTTGGAATGAACATTGGTATAAAAGATGTTGGGATTTAATAGAAAAATATAGTCCTGATATGTTTAATAACGATTCACCTTATCCATCAATAAAAACAGGAAAAGGTTTGGGTGTTAAACTTTTTTCTGATTTCCTTAACAAGGATTTATCTGAAAATAATGGAAAGCAAACCACGGTATTATCATTTAAGAATTCTAAAATGGACAAAGCGGCATTTACCTATAATTTAGAACGCGGGATGTTTGGCCAAACACAAGATCATCCTTGGATGTGGGCTACAGATCTTTCTGGGAATTGGTTTTATAGAAAACAAGCTAAAACTAGAATGAGTATTCCTGTATTAATTGGCAATGCAGTGGACGCTATAAGTAAAAATGGAGTAGTGATGATTAATGTAGCCCTTAAGGGGGATGGGACATTACCAGATACTCAAGCTAAAATGTTGCGTGCTTTTGGGGATTGGATTAAAATTAATGGCGAAGGTATATATGGCACGAGGCCTTGGGAAGTAAATGGTGAAGGACCATTGGAAATTGTAACTAGGAGAACCGGAGAGAATTTAAAAGAATACTTATCTAAAGATATTCGATTCACTACCAAGAACGAAAATATTTACGCTTTTGTTCTAGCAAGACCAACCGAGGATATTTTAATTGAAACATTAAAGAGTAAAGGTAATTTGCTTAAAGAAATAAAGAACATAGAATTGCTTGGAAGTGATGAGAAAATAACTTGGACACAATCTGTGGAAGGATTAAAAATAAAATGTCCTAAAAATGCACCTATACAACCTGCTATAGGATTTAAAATAACAGTACAATAATTCATTTATGAAATATAATACTATCTTTTTTTTTATAATAACATTTATTTTTGTCGCACCTATCAGGTCTCAAAACATAAGGTTGAATGAGAACCTTCCAGAGTTTTCTTGGGATAAAATGCCATTATATATGCACGTGCGTAAAAACACAGCATTTACAAAAAAGGAGATTAAATACTTAGCCAAGCACCCGTTGGTTACTTTTGAGAAAACAACAGGAAGTCAAGCCTATGGGGCTTCTGAAGCAGGTACTATTGAAGCTGCAATGGCAGTTAAAAAAATTAGCCCAACTACTAAGATATTGTATTATAAAAATGTTGTGATCAATTGGGGTTCCTATAAAGAAGATGAGTTGTTCTTAAAAAAACACCCAGAAGCTCTGTTAGTTAATGATGCAGGAAAGAAAGCTTTAATGCCAAATGGTAGAACTGGTTTTTTTGATCTTTCACAAGAATATGTGCGTTCATATTGGTTAGACCACGTAACTAAGGTCACTAGTAACCCTGTTATTGATGGTTTGTTTATGGATGCAAATATTAAAGTATTGGTTCCTGGGTTCTTTAACAGTCGAGTTGGAGTAGAAAAACAAAAGGTGATAGAGTCTGGCTACTTAACTATGATGGAGCAGTTAAATTCAAGATTAGGAAAAGATAATTTGTTAATAGCTAATATATTAAGAGTACGACCAGAATTTGAAGATGTAGGTAGGGAATACTTAAAATTTTTTAGTGGATCTTATATTGAAGGCTTTGAACATGAAAACTTTGGTATGACTTATGAGGAGTATTTGGCTAAGGGTATTGAGGCGGTTCAAAAAACCGCTAGAGAAGGAAAAGTAATAGCCATGTCTTTAGGAATAGGGGAGGCTCTTGATGGCGCTCAAGTTGGAATGGATGACGTTAGGGAATCTTTAGATTCTAGTGAGAACTTGAATGAGCGTATAGATTATTTACTTGCCATTTTTTTAGTTTGTGCTGAGAAATATAGTTACGTCTATCCACATGATGGCTATAACAGTAAAGCTTCTGGAGTATGGTTAAAAACATTTCCGCAATATGAGAAAAAATTAGGAGCACCTAGGGGAGCGGCCAAAAAAGAGGGATACGTCTATACTAGAGCTTTTGAACATGTTGATGTATGGCTAGATATTAAAAATAAAAAAGCCAAATTACAGTGGAAGTAATTAGTTAGTTTTTGAATAGAAAACATAATAAAGCCCTTTTTGAAAAGACTTGAGTGTCCATATAAAGTAATAACATAAAGTGAAAAGTAACTATTGAACATTAGAAGACAAACATCATTAATTATGATAAAAAAACACTCGATTTTATTAGTGTTAGGAGTATTAGTGTTTTTTTGTTCTTGTCAAAATACTGAAGATGAATTAAACCAAGAACTAGAGGAAGAACCCGCTATAAAAATCAATTAAAAGAACAGGGAATTCCCTTCTGGAGTTATAAATAAGTTTTTTTAAAGACTTTTAGAGGGCGTAATTAATATAACATTTTAGAATTATTTATCAATTATAATATTTATGAAAAAATTTAAAAAAGGGGTTATCTATGTTTGTATCATGTTTTTATTTGGTTTGAACTCATGTAAAAAAGCATCAGAAACGCTTCAAATTAGTGAACCCGTTGAGGAGTCATTCGACCAAACTAGTAAATGGATATTGCTTAATAAAACGGACGCTGTAAAAGATGGCAATTCTTATTCTTGGAAGTTTGAAGTTGAGTACCCTGTTATGTATAACGTTCAAGTCATTTTTACTAACGAGCTTTCTGAAGATTTAGAAACGGTAAAAGTAAATGTAGATGAACAAGAAATTGAAGAGTCTTTCAAAGGAAGTAGTTACAGAACTTACAAAAATGAATTAGTTTCTGAGTTTAAGAAAACTATAAAATTCAGTAAAAAAGGTAAATATATACTGACCATTGAGACCCCCGCTGATTTTGAACAAATTAGAATTGTTCCCAATTTCCGAAACCCGATAGGAACAGGTAAGCACCATAATAAATGGTTGAAAATGCATCAAACACCAGAGAAACAAGAAGCTTTAGATTGGTTTAAAGAAGCAAAGTTTGGGATGTTTATACATTGGGGTTTATATTCTCAAGCGGGAGGTGTTTGGAAAGGAACTAGAATTAATGCAGCGCCTTATCCAGGTCCTAAAGTTGCAGAATGGCTTATGTATGCATTTCGAATTCCAAGAGATGAATATGCAACATTGGCTAAAACGTTTAACCCAGATAAGTCTTTTGCACAAAACATCGCAAAACTTGCTAAAGATGCAGGTATGAAATATGTAGTAATTACTTCAAAGCATCATGATGGCTTCGCGTTGTTTGATTCAAAGAGTTCAGATTACGATATGGTAGATGCAACACCTTATAAAGCAGATGCCGTCAAGGAATTATATGAAGCTTGTCTAAATGAAGGTATAGATTTTGGGGTGTATTATTCACATGGAAATGATTGGAATGATGGTACAGATGGTAATTACTCAAATGTTAAGAAAATCAATGATTCTTTAGGTGTTTTTACGCACCCATCAGGTAAAAACTTATGGGATCCAAGTCCTAATACACATGCAGAATATTATGAATCAAAAGCTTATCCACAAATAAAAGAGCTTTTAGGATTATTACCAAAACTTAAATTAATTTGGTTTGATGGGGAAGGTTTTACTACTGAAGAGCAATCGTTCAAGTTTTATAAACTTGTTTATGACACGAATCCAAATGTTTTGGTAAACAGAAGAGTTGGCTGGGAGTTTGGGGATTATTTAGATGCAGGAGATAATAAGATTCCTTCTGCAGATGAAACTTTAGATAAATATTGGGAGACCTGTGGTACTACAAATAATTCTTGGGGATACAAATCATATGACCATGACTGGAAAAGCGCAAAAGAACTTTTATACTATTTTGTAGATATCATGTCCAAGGGTGGTAATTATCTTTTAAATATTGGACCCGATGGTACTGGGCATGTTCCAGAAACAAGTGCAAATGGCCTCCGTGAAATGGGAGAATGGATACAAATCAACAGCGAAGCGGTGTATGGAACATCACGTTGGGAAATCCCAAATGAAGGACAAGAAGAAACCCTTTTGGATGGCACTGGCCATAGAGCTGCCAAAGGTTTCAAAAAAACGTTTACATCAAAAGATTTTTGGTTTACTGCTAAGCAAAATAATGTATATGCGATTTCACTTGTTGCCGCATCAAATAAAATATTGATTCGTTCTTTAAATAATACGAAAGGAGCAATTAAGACGGTTAGAATTCTTGGAAGCGAAAAACAAGTTGAATGGAAACAATCAGACTCAGGGCTTGAAGTTAATCTAGATGGTATAGAAACTAATAAAAATGGATTTGTTGTAAAAGCAGAATTTGAATCTAAACCATTTTGATTAAAGAAAGAAGACAAAAGTGATGAAAACGCTACAAAAGGCAATGTTTATTATACTGTTTTTAGTTTGTGCTTTGTTAAATGCACAAAAAGATAAATTAGCAGAAGATCCTTTTTCTGTAAATAATCATGAAAATAAAAATTCTGAAGAAAAGCCTTGGCAAAATAGAACTCCAGAAGAGCTTAGAGTATGGGCTAATCAAAATTTACACGGTAAATTAACAGCCAAAAAAGTTATTATTGATGCTGAACATCCAGAATGGGGATGGTTCAGGAAATCAGGTTTAGGCATATTTCTTCATTGGGGCTTACCAAGCGCCAATGCGAATACAGGAGATGCTTGGGCAATACAATGGAGTGAGAAAAAGGAAAAGGCAGGGCGTTATATGGAACCTGCTACAAAAATGTTCGCTGTTGCAGATACTTGGAATCCGGATAAATACGATCCTAATAAATGGTTAAAAGCTGCTTCAAAATCTGGTTTTGGATATGCTGTATTTACAACCAGACACCATGATGGTTATGCTTTATGGCCCAGTAAATATGGAGATTGGGATACGGGAGATAAAATGCACGGAAGAGATTTGGTAAAAGATTATGTTCAAGCTTGTAGAGCAAATAATATAAAAGTAGGGTTCTATTATTCTGGTCCTAACTGGCATTACACCCATAAAAACAAAGAATTTGAACACCCAAAAACGAACACATATACGATCAATTACAAGCATGAAAAAGTAGATAGAATCCCCAAACGCACAAAAGAAATGATTAAAGGAGAGCGGGAGGAATCCAGAAATCAAGTAAAAGAATTAATGAATGACTACGGACCAATTGATGTTATGTGGTGGGATGGAAATGTTGCTGTAGATGCAGATGAATTAAAAAAAATGCAACCAAATATTTTTGTTGCTAGAGGTAATATTGCTACACCAGAAGGATTGGGTCATGGTAAAAGTAATAATCTTAAAGTAGTAAATCAGACCAATTGGTGGTGGGAAATGTGTGTAAAATCAGAAAACACATTTACCCCAAATTGGCATTACGGTATAACATGTGAAACCAATCATTGGGACACAAATAAATTACTAACAGAACTAATTAGATGTAGAGCTTTAGGAGGGAATTTATTGGTAAATGTTCCTCCAAAAGGAAACGGAGAAATGATGGACTGGTTTTATGAAGTCTGTAATGAAATGGAATCATGGATGAAACATTCACGTGAAGCAACTTACAATGTTGATTTAAAAGCGCCTCTCCCTACTTTGGATAAAACACAAAACTTAACAACGGTAAAAGGAAACATCTATTATAGCTTGCCAGATGCTGAAAATAAAATTCTAATTGATGATGTGGATAAACCTATAGCGGTAAGTTTATTAAGAACAAAAGGTGGTTTATCCTTTAATTATAGTATAAAGAATCGTCGTTTAGAAATTATACTTGACGAAAGTGTTGTGACTACTTTACCTGATTTGGTCAAGATTGATTTTGAAAATAAACAGTAAAAGTATTTAATTATAGAACAGTCTAAATACATTAATATGAATAAGCGCTCTGTATACCTATTAGTATTATTTTTCTCTTTGGTAAGAACGATTTCTAATGCACAAAATAACAACATAAAAAACCCAATATTATTTATATTCTAGCCGATGATTTAGGTATAGGCGATTTAACAATATATAATGAGAATGGTAAAATTCCAACCCCAAATCTTGATAAAATGGGGAGTGAAGGCATGAAGTTTACAGATGCCCATACGTCTTCGTCGGTTTGTACACCAAACAGATATGGTATTTTAACCGGTAGATATAATTGGAGAACACCTTTAAAAAGTTTTGTAACATTGTAAAATTCGCCAACTTTAATAAAAGAAGGGAGATTAACTGTTGCAGAAATGCTTAAAAATAATGGGTGTAAAACGGCTAATATTGGCAAGTGGCATTTAGGATTAAATTGGGCAATGAATGATGGGAGTAAAGAATATGACTATTTCTCTCATTTTAAAGATAGAGTCGATTTTTCGCAAATTGATTATAGCAAACCTTTAAAGTTTGGACCTCGAAATCTAGGTTTCGATTACTCATTTGTAATTCCAGCATCCTTAAATATGCCTCCTTTTGTTTATTTGGAAAATGATAAAGCAACTCAAATTCCAACTAAAACATCAGAACATAAACGACAAGAGTATCCTTATTCTTCTTGGATAAAAGGGGATATATTAGATGATTTTGTACACGATCAAGTATTACCTACTTTCGTAAATAAGACCATATCGTATATTAAAGATAATGCTAATTCAGAGGTCCCATTTTTTGTTTATGTTCCTTTACCTGATTCTCATAATCCCGTATTACCAATAGCGCCTTGGAAGGGAACTAGTGATATAAACGAATACGCAGATTTTGTTATAATGATTGATGATTTAATGGGGCAAATTTTTAGAACATTAAAAGATGAAGGTATTGCAGAAAATACAGTTGTTATTTTCACAAGTGATAATGGTTGTTCAAGTACAGCAAATATTCCATTACTAAGAAAAAAAGGACATAAACCAAGTTATATTTATAGCAGATTAAAAGGAAGTTATTTAGAAGGGGGACATCGTGTACCATTTCTTGCTAAATGGCCAAAAATGATTACGCCTAACTCTGTTTCTAATGCAACTATTTGTACAACGGATTTTATAGCTACTTGTGCAGATATTGTAAACTACAATTTTAAAGATAATGAGGCCGAAGATAGTTTTAGTATGATGCCTTTATTAACTAAAAATGGCGAGTATAAACGGGAGGCCACCATTCATCATAGTAAAACAGGTGTTTTCGCAATTAGAAAAGGGGATTGGAAATTAGTGATGTATCCTAATTCAGGAGTGAATACTGCGGGGTAACCAGATAAAAAAGGAAAGATACTTCTAGAGGTTATTTTATACAATTTAAAAACTGATGTGGCCGAAAAAGTAAATGTAGCTGAAAGCCATCCAGAGCAAGTAGAATTGTTAAAAGCTTTATTGATTAAACAAATTAAAGAAGGACGAACAACACAAGGTGAAATTCTAGAAAATGATGAAATAACTATTGATTGGCCACAAGCTAATTTTGCGTTTAAGTAGTTTCAAATTGTTTGGATTGTATATCTTATATTTGAAATAGATATGTTTTTGTTTTACAATAAATAGCACTTTTATACAGAGTATTAGATTATTAAAATAAATTATATTTAAATGAAAAAAACCTTATATATAAGTTTTTTGTTTTTATTAATTATCAATGTACAAAGTTGTAAAAATAAAGCAATAGATATTTATGTTAGTCCATTGGGAAGTAGTACCAATGATGGAACAAAAGAAAAACCTTTTAAAGGCTTAAAAAATGCCTTAGAAAATGCTCGGTTAATTAATAGGGGTAAAGAAGATGTTATTACAATTCATCTTCTAGAAGGCGATTATCATTTATCTTCTCCTTTAGTTATCACTTCTCAATTAAATAATATAGCCATTGTTGGAGAAGGCGCAGATAAAGTAACTATTAAAGGTTCAAAGATTATTGATACTAAATGGGAATCTTTCAATAAAAAAATTTTGGTTACTTCAATTGATAATACATTAGATTTTAATCAACTTTTTATAAATGGAGAAAAGCAAATTTTGGCAAGGTATCCTAATTATGATGAAAATGGAGGCTATTGGCAAGGTTATGCAGCAGACGCTATCGATAAGGAACGAACCTCTAATTGGGAAAACCCGATAGGTGGTTTTTTGCATGCTATGCATTGCGGATGTTGGGGTGGTTTTCATTATGAAATCGTTGATGTAGCAGAGGACGGAGAGTTCGAATTAAAAGGCGGACATCAAAATAATCGTCCATCGCCAATGCATCCAGAATATAGAATGGTGGAAAATGTATTTGAAGAATTGGATAGTGATAAAGAATGGTATTTAGACAAAACAAATCATAAACTATATGTTTGGAAAGATGGAGATACAGATTTAGCAAATGCCAAAATTGAAGTAAGTGTTTTAAAGCATCTTTTAGAAATTAAAGGGAGTTTAGAAAATCCTGTAAAGAATGTGAATATCTCAGGTATCAATTTTCAACATGCTTCACGTACTTTTATGGAACAATATCATCAACTTTACGTAGTGATTGGACCATTTATAGAGGAGGCGCTTTATTGCTTGATGGTACAGAAAATGTTTCTATTAATGATTGCGAATTCACAAACCTTGGAGGGAACCTTATTTTTGCAAATGGTTATAATAGAAACATAGAAATTATTGGCAACCAAATATATAATTGTGGGGCATCTGCAATTTCTTTTGTTGGTGATTCAACAGCAGTGCGTTCCCCATCATATCAATATAGAGAATTTGTTCCTATGAAAGATATGGATACTGTTACAGGTCCTAAAAACGAATTATATCCTTCTAATTGTTTAGTGGAAAATAATTTAATTTATAAGATTGGACGTATTGAAAAGCAAGTAGCCGGAGTACAGATTTCCATGGCAATGAAAATTCACGTAAAAAACAATAGTATTTATGATGTGCCGCGTTCAGGAATTAATGTTAGTGAAGGTACGTGGGGTGGTCATATTATTGAATTTAACGATGTGTTTAATACCGTTTTAGAGACTAGTGATCACGGTTCATTTAACTCTTGGGGTCGAGACCGTTTTTGGCATCCAAAATACAATGTAATGGATAGTTTGGTAAAACAAAACCCTAAAATGCCATTGCGGGATGCTATGTATACTACCATTATTAGAAACAACAGATTTCGTTGTGACCATGGTTGGGATATTGATTTAGATGATGGCTCTTCTAATTATGAAATTTACAATAACCTCTGTTTAAACAGGGGAATAAAATTACGAGAGGGCTATTATCGCGTTGTTAAAAATAATATAATGGTAAATAATTCCTTCCATCCGCATGTTTGGTTTTCAAATAGTGAAGATGTTTTTACCAATAATATTGTCATGAAAAAATATGCAGATATACGTCTTAAAGGTTGGGGTAAAGAAGTGGATTATAATTTATTTCCGAATAAAAAAGCATTAGAAAGGTCTAGGGATAAAGGGACAGATACAAATAGTTTATATGGTAACCCTTTATTCGTAAACCCTAAGAATGGCGATTTTACGGTTAAGGATAGTTCACCAGCTTTAAAAATTGGTTTTAAAAATTTCAGAATGGATAATTTTGGGGTTCAAAATCCAAAACTAAAAGCTATAGCAAAAGAACCTGAAATTCCTGACTTGAATATTCATTTGTCAGGAAGAGTAAGTGCGAAAACTAAAAAATGGTTAGGAGTCACCCTTAAAGAAATAGAAACAATAGAAGAACAATCTTCTTTCGGAATCCACAGTATGGATGGTGTTATCGTTTTGAAGATTGATGAAAATTGTAAGTTGTCAAAATCATCGCTTAAAGAAGGAGATGTAATTATAAATGTTACAGCAGAAGAGGTGAAAAACATCTCAAATTTTATAGAAATTTATAAAAAATACGAATATCGAGAGAATATATTATTTACCATAATAAGAGATCAGAAAGAAATAAGCGTAGAGTTTATAAACTAATAGTTTGTGAAGTAAATAATAGTGACTATTAGAATAGGCACGGATGTATGATAAGTTGTAAACGTGCATCTATCACTTCTCCAAAAGGATACAGAAAAGAATATTAATGCCTCTGAATATTTAAAAATGGTTTTTTTTATTACTAGTAGGAAACTTCTAAATTTTTATGGAATTGTATTGAAACGGGCAAGTTAATGGTTGAAAAGAGAAAGTATGCTTTGTTTAATTCGTTTATTTTTGAACCCTAATGAATACACATTTTTAATCTTTTTGAATTCTAATAAATTATTATGAAAAGAAAACAATTACATTTATTGCTGTTACTTATAACATTTCCATTTTTAAAAGTAATTTCTCAAACAGATGATCAATCTGAAGGGAGGTATCGTGAATTATACGTGAAAAAAGCCTGGGTAAAATTAGATAAAAATAAGGATGGTCAGTTTTCTGAAAAGGAAAATGAACGAAGCTGGAAAA
This sequence comes from Algibacter sp. L3A6, assembly GCF_009796825.1. Taxonomy (GTDB): domain Bacteria; phylum Bacteroidota; class Bacteroidia; order Flavobacteriales; family Flavobacteriaceae; genus Algibacter. The sequence continues at coordinate 4,362,168 of NZ_CP047030.1, read as the reverse complement.
AATTAAAAAGATTTGATGCAAATAAAGACAATCAGATTAGTTTTGAAGAGTATGCAAGTAAAATACAAGTCCCTTATTTAAATACTGGAGGAAAACGAAAGTTAAATGTATTGTATAAAGTCACGAATGAAGAAGATTTATACCTAGATATTTATTATCCTAAAAATGTAAAAGAAAATCAAAAATTACCAGTTGTAATTTATACGCATGGCGGTGGTTGGGCTGCGGGTAGCCGACATGGAGCTTCCAATGCATCATTTAAAACAGTACATACAGCACTTTTAGAAAAAGGGTTTTGTGTAGTTTCAGTTAGTTATAGACTGTGGGAAAAAAATGGTACAACTGCAATGCGAGATTGTGTAATAGATTGTAAAGATGCCCTTCGTTATTTATCTAAAAACAATAAGGAATTAGGGGTAGATAAAAGTCGATTTTATTCTTTTGGAGATTCAGCTGGAGGTCAGATTTCGCAAATGTTATTGTTAAGCTCTCCTGAAAGTTTAGAAGGCGATCGTTTATTAAAAGGTTATGACTATAAAATGGTTGCAGGAGTTTCATGGTATGGACCATGTGATTTTGAAAAAACAAGTTTATTTAATCATGATAACAGAGAAAACTTTAGAGATAGATTTGGACCCCGAATATTAATGCCAGACACCAAAGAAAAAGATAAGTTGGCCTTGTATAGAGAAATGAGTCCGATTAATTATTTAACCAAAAAAAGTCCTTCTTTATTGATGATTCAAGGAGATAGTGATACAACCATTCCTGTAAAGCATGCTTATTATATGGAAGAAAAAGCAAAAAAAATTGGTATTCCTGTAACTACAATAATCATCAAAAATGCAGGGCATAACTGGAGAAAAGTAGGAAAAGATATCGAACCAACTCGCGAATGGATTATTCAAAAGACAGTAGACTATTTTGTTTCTAACTTATAACAATTAAATGTATTGAAAATAAAAAAATTAAGTATTTTAATTGTAGGTTTTAGCTTAAATTTAAGCACTTTATTATTTGCAAATAATACCTGTTTGCAGTAACAGAACCAATTTTAAGATCTACTTCTGAAGTTACATTAGAATTGGCGTCGCTTTTTAAAGATCACATGGTTTTACAACGCGATATGCCCATTCCTGTATGGGGAAAGGCAGAAGCTGGAGCAACCATTACCGTAGAATTTGCAAACTCAGAAAAAAGTACGGTAGTCGGTTCAAATGGTAAATGGCGTATAGATTTAGCAGCTTTAAAAGCTAGTTTTGAACCAAGAGCTATGGTTGTGTCATCTTCGGTTAAACAAGAGGTTATACAAATTTTAGATATTGTAGTTGGCGATGTTTGGATTTGTTCAGGGCAATCTAATATGTAATTTCGTGTGGGTGCAGTTCCAGAAATAAAAAGTTTAATACCATCAGCCAGAAACATTAGAAGTTTTAATGTGAAAAGAACCGTTGCATTTGAACCTCAAGATACTTGTGAAGGTGAGTGGGTTAATGAGCATCCATTAGTTCCATTTGCTTGTAGAGGGTTGGTGTGGTAAAAGAGAACCAACCAGGAGCATTGGTTAATTCAAGATTAGGTCAAGGATTTGGCCATTTTGATGTTTCTATAGACAATGGAAAGACACCAAGTGTTAGTAAGGCAGCTTGGTTATCAGATTTAAAGGTTCCATGGCAAACTCATGAATCAGTTACTCAAAGAGGATAGGGCTATACTTCTTTTGGTGCCGAAAATGATCGTTCTGAAGAGTATAGTGATTTTATTTATAGTCTGTGCCGTATTGTCGGTAACGGAGGTGTTTATTTACTAAATGTTGCACCACGACCTGATGGAACCATACCTCAATCACAGATAAATAGTATCACTGCTATTGGAGACTGGCTCAAAATTAATGTTGAAGCTATTTATGGTGCTGATCCTAGTCCTTTAAAATTCCCTCCATATGCCATTACCAGTAAACCAGGTAAAATTTATTTGCATATTAAAAATTTTGAATCTTCAGGAGTATCACTTAAAGGATTATTATCTAAGGTGTCAAAGGCGTATTGTTTGTCAGATATCCAACAAAAAGGGTTGAGTTTTAAGCAAGAAAAAGATTTTGTTAAGATTGATGTACCTGATAGTTTAAGAGATCCAAAGGTTACTGTAGTTGTATTAGATTTAGAAGATGAAATAGCTAAAGTAGTAGATGAGACATTGCAGCAGCAAAAAGATGGTTCTATTGTATTACCTGTTGAAAAATGTGAATATAAAATTAGAAGGATAAGTTATGATTATGAAGAAAAAGTGACTCATCGTTGGGGAGAAAACCCTAAGCAAGGACTTATGTGGACGGTTAACGTTTCTCAGCCAGGGATTTTTAAAATCATCACGGAAGATAATGGTGATGGTCGTTTACAATTTGAAATAAAAACAGTTGGTGATACACAGATTTTAGATGCCAAAGGTAACTTAGGTGCAATGCATAAAAAACTACAAACAGCTACTGTTAGAATAGAGAAAAAGGGAATACAGCAAATAGTTATACATCCGTCTAAGTTATCTAAAAAAAGTAGTAGATATAAGTTTAAAGGATTGGAGTTAATACCTGTAGATAAATAAGTTTTTAGAAATACAACTTTTTTTTCCTTAAATCGCTAGAAATGTTTCAAAAACAAAAATGACTAAAGTGAGCTAATAAATGATTGATTAGAGAAAAGTTTTGTTACATAGTTAAATCATCTTTGTTTTAAAATAAGTGGATTTTATGAAAGCTAGTTTTTTCGTGTGCGCAAACGTTTGCTAGCATGTTTTAGAGGCGAATGTTATGAAAGATTAAATAAAAACAAGATTGAGTTTTGTAAATGGATATTCTTTAGTCTTTAGTTGGTTAAACGAATAAATAGAATTGTGTAATAATAAGTAATCAAAAAAAAATAAGTAAATGAAATTATCGTTTTATATCTCATTAATTCTTGCATGTTTTGTGGGTGGAGCTGCTACAGCACAGTCTAATTCTGAAATTGAGGAGGCAGCCAAAGCACAGGCAGAGGCATTGGGGCAGTCAGGAATTCAGTTAACATCCCAAAACAGACTCTCTGAGGCACAGTGGTTTCCTGATGCTGGACTTGGGCTTTTTATCCATTGGGGAATGGCAGCTGTACAAGGGAAAGGAGGGCTTTCTTGGACTACGCTAGCGAATCGTCCGTGGTGGGATTACACCACGGTACCTAATGATTATTATGCGTTGATGGAAGACTGGAAAGCTCCAAATGTGGATTATGATACAATGTTAGCTGCAGCAAAAGCGGCTGGTTTTACTTATGCTGTTTTTACCACTAAGCACCATGACGGATTTACACTTTGGCCAACAGAATATGGCGAAATAGGTACGAAACATACCTTTGATGGTCGAGATTTTGTGCAGGAGTTTGTGAATGCATGTCGTAAACATGGCCTTAAAGTAGGTTTCTATTATTCTCCGCCAGATTGGTATTTTGAACGAGAGTATAGAAGCTGGTCATTTGACAGGAAAGTGAAGTTAGATATGAATCACAAACAGGTAGATAAGCTGCCAAAGATGTCGGAGAAAAAACAAGAAGAAGGGCGAAATCTAGTACGACAGCATTTGACTGAATTACTTACCAACTATGGTAAGATTGATCTTATGTGGTTTGATGGAGGGAAAGGTCAACTTCCTAATGACAAAGTGCGCGAATTGCAACCAGGTATTGTGATTAACGCCCGTAACAATGAGCCGGGAGATTTTGGTCATTCCGAAGGAAAACTACCCGAGAAGCGTTTTAATACTTGGTTTGAAACTTGTACACCATTGTGGCCTATGCGATTTTGGAGTTATCAGGATAATTTTCCTCATGCGGATGCTGCATTTACATTAACCAATGTTTCCTGCCTTCGTGCTTGGGGTGGTAACCTGCTTGCAAACGTAGGCCCTAAAGGAGATGGTGAAACTCCGGAGGAAGCGATAGTGTGCTGGAACAAAATGGCCGAATGGATGAAACACAGTAGTGAGGCAGTTTATGAAATCATGGCTGGGCCGTGGCCGGAAAAGTGTAACCAGCCGATCACATTATCGAAGGACGGAAAAAATGCTTACATCCATTTTCTTCCGAAGCTTCCGGAATCTTTTGAACAGTTTCCTTCGCAGATGCAGAAGCTCCGAAAAACTAAGGATATGATTCCTACGCTTCCTGAGTATACGAATACTGTTATTTGGAAAGATGTTCCGAGACCGAATAGTGCAGTATTACTGCGTACTGGTGAGAAAATTGTTTTCAAATGGAAAGCAGGAACTCTTACGCTTACGTTGCCTGATGTAAACCGTTCGGGGCTTGTAGATGTTGTGAAGTTGTCGTTTAAGTAACAGAAACCTATAATAAAGCTATAGGAGAATAGAATTGAAAATTTTCTATTTTTTAATATAGTTAAAAAATGTATGATATACTTATAAGAATTTTTAAGGAAATCACTAGTACGTAATTTATTAACATACATTAATATAAAGTATGAAAAAACTAATTGTAATTTCAATTCTCTCTTTAGCCATTTACAAAAATGCATCTGCTCAATTATTTGTTTCGGAAAAAGAACAAGCAGATATATATAATGACAACTGGATTGATCTAAATAAAAATAATAAAAAAGATGTTTATGAGGATCTTACTGAACCTATAGAGAATAGGATAAATGATCTCCTGAGTCAAATGACAATTGAGGAGAAAACTTGTCAGATGGTAACTCTATATGGTTATGGTAGAGTAGCTAAAGATGAACTACCAACGGAAAACTGGAAAAATGAAATTTGGAAAGATGGTTTGGCTAATATTGATGAGCATTTAAATAATGTAGGAAAGAAAAGTGAAAACAGTAATTTCTTGTCTCCTCCATCTTTACATAGGCGAGCACTTAATGAAGTACAGCGCTGGTTTATTGAAGAAACAAGACTAGGGATACCTGTTGAATTTACTAATGAAGGAATACGAGGTTTGTGTTTTAAAGGAGCAACCTGTTTCCCTGCTCAAATAGGAGTGGGGAGTACTTGGAATACTGAACTTATAAATAAAATAGGTAAAATCACGGGTGAAGAGGCTCGTGTTAATGGATATACAAATGTTTATTCACCTATTCTTGATTTAGCAAGAGATCCTAGATGGGGTCGTGTTGTTGAGTGTTATGGAGAAGACCCTTATCTCGTCTCTCAGTATGGTAAAGCCATGGTTAAAGGTCTACAAAGCCAAAACATAATATCTACGGCGAAGCATTTTGCTGTTTATGGCTCTCCCAAAGGTGGGCGTGATGGAAAGGCTCGTACAGATCCTCATGTAAATGAGCGTGAACTTCATGATATGTATTTGGAACCTTTTAGAGTAGCAATACAAGAGGCAGGAGCGATGGGTGTTATGAGTTCCTATAACGACTATAATGGAGTGCCGATTACATCTAGTAATTACTTTTTAACTGAAATATTACGCAATCAGTTTAGGTTTAAAGGATACGTAGTTTCTGATAGTTGGGCAGTGGGCGGTCTTGAAGGACGTCATAAGATTGCCGATTCTTATAAAGAAACAGTTCGCTTAGCTGTACTAGCAGGTTTAAATGTGCGTACCAATTTTAATGCTCCTCAGAATTATATTAAACCACTTAGAGAGTTAATTTCTGAAGGAGCTATTCCAGTGTCTGTTATTGATAATCTAGTGAAAGATGTTTTAAGAGTTAAGTTTACGGTTGGTTTATTTGACAATCCTTATGGGGTTCCTGAAAAAGCTGATGAAATAACACATAGTAGCGAAAATGAGAAAATTGCTCTTCAAGCTTCACGTGAATCAATGGTCTTATTAAAGAATGAAAATCAGTTGTTGCCAATAGACATAAAACAGTGGGATAACATTCTTGTAACAGGACCAAATGCCACCAATAAAGAGCATTCATTGAGTAGATACGGCCCTTCTGATATTAATGTAATAACAGTATTAGACGGTATTCAAACCTATGTTGGTAAACAAAGTCAGATTAACTATTTCCCAGGCTGTGATATTACGGATCCTAATTTTCCTGAAAATGAATTATACCCCATGCCATTTTCTGATGAGAATGAGAAAATGATAAGTGATGCAGCTGCTGCAGCTAAAAACAATGATCTTATAATCGCTGTACTTGGCGAAAGTGAACATATTGTTGGTGAATCCCGTTCTCGCACATCGCTTAATTTACCGCCTGTACAGCGAAAATTAATGGATGAGCTTATTAAAACAGGGAAACCAATTGTAGTAGTGCTTATAAATGGAAGGGTGTTAACAATTAACCGTTTAGATAGAGATGTTCCTGCAATTCTTGAGGCTTGGTTTCCTGGTGAATATGGCGGGCAGGCCATTGCTGAAACACTTTTTGGTTCCTATAATCCAGGAGGGAAGTTACCTGTTACTTTTCCTCGATCTGTGGGACAGGTGCCTTATAACTTTCCAACAAAACAAAGTGCACAGGCAGGACAGCATGCTAAAGGCCCTAATGGAATTGGTAATACACGTGTTAGTAGTGGACTATATCCATTTGGTTATGGCTTAAGTTATACGAATTTTGAATATAGCAACTTTGTATTAAGTACAGATACTGCTACTGCTAATTCTGAGCTTACGATACAATGTGTGATTAAAAACACAGGGAAATACAAAGGTGATGAGGTTGCTCAGTTATATATATCTGATGAAGTTAGTTCCGTGGTCACTTATGAAAAAGTGTTAAGAGGATTTAAACGAATCTCTCTTAAGCCAGGCGAAGAACAGCTTGTTGTGTTTAATCTAAATACTAAAGATTTGAGCCTTTTGAATAACGATATGGTAAGAGTGACTGAACCGGGTAGATTCATAATAGAAATAGGTTCTTCGTCTAAGGATATTCGTTTAAAAGGAAGTTTTAATGTTGAATAAGTTAAATTAATTAAATTATGAGAACACATTTTAGTCTATTTTCAAAACTTAAAAGTTTTGTATTATTAATAACATTGTTTTTTGTTTTTCAGGATGTTGATGCACAAGTTGTAGGTCCTGGTGATTGGTCTTCCCTTCGCATGTATGGTCATGCCTTTAATGTCAATGGATTTTCAGCTACTGAATACGATTGGATTGAAAATCACAACTTTATTTTTACTGTAGAAAAACGTCATGCAAACATTTTGTATCCTAATCCCTCATCGGAGTTTGCCTCTGGTGTAGCTTCTGATCAAATTAATGCAAACAACCCTGATAGCAAAGTTCTGTTTTATTGGAATGCATCTAAACCTCATCAAACTATTTATGAAGAATCTGAAGACATTCTTGTAGTACATCCTGAGTGGTTATTTACTGATACTACAGGACAAGATCGATGGACATGGAATGAAGATGCTTTTGTCACTTGGTGGTCAGATGTTGGTATAGATCAGATGAATAACACATCTCATGAAGGAGTTTTTATTGATTTGGTGGCAACAGTAAATTCTCAGCGTGGAGATAATGGATTAACCAAACTAGAAACGGCTTTAGCTAGAATGAGAGATAATTCGGATGGAATTGTCATTCATAGTGCTTTTTGGCCTTCGGGAGATGGAGAATTTTTAGCTGGATCTAGAACTGTTGAACATTCTGATGGTGTGTTTGTGGAATCATTCTTCCATCATATATGCGACACAGAATTAGATGGGAAAGCGATGTTAGATGCATTGCTTGCAGTTCCATCGGATAAGTATATCATAACAACTTCAAAGCCTGATGGTGTTTGGGGAACAGACCATCAATTTGCCATGGCTGCTCATCTTATTATTGCCAATAACCAAAGTTTTCATCGTCACTTTTATAATGGCTATAGTTCAGCAGATTTACAGATTTGGCATGATGATTTTGGGAAATACATCGGTGAACCTAATGGACCAGCTACTGTAAACGGCTCTGTTTATACACGTACTTTTGCAAATGCTTTTGTAACCGTGAATGTGTCGGATAGAACCTCGTCTATTGTTTGGGGTCCAACTTCTACTAATCTTGCCTTAAATGGTACAGCCTCACAATCATCTACAATTCTTAATGCAGAAGCTTCACGTTCAATAGATAACAATACAAACGGTGCATTTTCTGGTGGTTCTGTAACGCATACTGATGGTACAGAAACGAGCCCATGGTGGCAAGTAAATCTTGGTGCCGAATATAGCATTGGAGATATTAATGTATTTGGGAGAACAGGTTGTTGCATGGATAGATTAAATGATTTTACAGTTCTTGTTTATGATGCTACTGGGGCTAGAGTATTTCATAAAACATTTTCATCATATCCTGATCCTTCGGTAACAGTAAATGCTGGAAATATCATGGGAAAAACAATACGTGTTCGTTTAAATGGAACCGCTGCTCTATCCTTAGCCGAGGTAGAAGTTTTTGAAGGGGGTGTAAATTGTGCAACATTTACAAAAATAGAAAGTGAAAATTACGATAGTATGTTAGGAATAAACACTAGAAATAGTACAGACGTCAATGGAGGTTTGGATGTTATTGGTATTGATCCAGGTGATTGGTGTATGTATAGTAATATTGACCTTACCTGTGCAACAAGTGTTAGTGCACGAGTTGCGACTGCTAGATCTGGAGATATTGAAGTACGATTAGGTGGTGTTACTGGTACATTGATTGGTACTATACCTGTGGTATCAACAGGTGGATGGCAAAATTGGACTACCGTAAGCGCAAACCTAACGAGTGTTAGTGGTGTACATGATGTGTATCTTGTATTTACGGGAAGCACAACGTCATTGATGAATTTAACCTGGTTTGAATTTAACAGTCTAACAAGCGCTAATAAATCCATTTCTAATCTTGATAAAGATTTAAGTAATTCTGTTTCTGATCTTGATACAGATACTAATTTACTAATTTATCCAAACCCTGCATCAGATATTATTAATGTAGAATTTTCTGGATCCGAAGCGGCTGTATTGGACATCATTAACCATGTTGGTCAAACTGTGCTTTCCGTTAATATTAATGAAGGTTCTGCTTCTTATGATATTAGCAATTTACCGTCTGGATTGTATATTGTTCGAATATCAAACGAGAATGAAACTTATTTAAGAAAAATAATAAAGATGTAATACAGAATTAAGTAGAATCATCAGCCTTAATAGAGAAGTTGTTAAAAAAGTCATCTCGAAATTCCAAGAGGTACTTAAAACAGCTTCAGAATGAAAAAAAATAGATAAATATTTGAATATCAACTTATGAAAAGAAGAATTACAATGAAAATTTATGAGCGTGCTTACCATCTGCAGTCTTCTGTTTTCGGTAATTGCAAATGCTGTGCCTGACCAGGTTACAGTATCCGTCACAACCGGTACGCCTGGACATGAAATATCACCGACCTCAATTGGCGTGAGTTACGAAATAGAGCTGCTGTAACCTGAAGATGGTGTTGAATTAGATGAAGACTTTGTGTATTATATTGATCAGCTGAAGTCAACGAATAGTTTAGTGCCTAGGCCAGATCCTTTTGAGGTTGCTTTTGTGGTAGAAGATGATGGAGGTCAAAGCATTTCTAGTGTAACAGTAGATGTGGAGGGCAAAAGTGCCTTGAGCGATGCTTCTGGTAAAGCTAGCTTCGAATTGGATAGCGGTTCTTACCAAGTCTCTTTTTCTAAGGATAATTATGTCACTTATAATGAAACTTATTAAAGAATAATTTTAGTACTAATCATCTGATCTATGTTTTTTTAAGCATGAGGAGTAAACGCTAGTATGTCAGTATGTTAAGTCTAATAATTAGTCCTGATTTAGGACTTTAAACAACTTCAATTATTAAAAAAAATAAAGCTAGATATGAAGAAACTATTTATAGTAATTTTAGTCGTGTTAGCATTTTTGCCGACTAATGCACAAGAGGAACCCAATGCATCATGGATGTCTGGTTCTTGGGGAATATGGTATCAGGTAGGGGGAAGTATACGTACTGACACCAATACCGAAAATATATATTTAGAAGGGGCACAGCAAATTGTAGATGAGTTACCCACTATGGGCCATGTCTTTTCTAGTTTTACACATAGTGCTCATGGCTATTATTTCATGCTCAGAGATAATCCTTATGTCGATGTGGCCACTGAAATTCATCCCGATTTCGTACCTTCTATAGAGAACGAAGAAAAGTTTCTTGAAGTCCTTGATGTATTTAAGAAAGCAGGCAAAAAGATAATTCTATACGTTGCCACTGATGGCCCATCTGCCCGTGGAGGTACTCCCGACAATGAAGAGTATAAGTTGGCTTGGGAAACGTATTATAACAGAGAATTTGGCGGCGATGAGGGATTGGCATGGCGTACGGTATGCAAAGGCTATTTTGAACGATTTAAAGGTATTGCCGATGGTTATTGGTTAGATCATACCAATCAACTACCTGGCGGTATGGCAGCTTATGAGGCAATGATTAGATCGGTAGATTCTACGGTGTCGTTAGCTACGAATACAGTTGTTGAAAGTGATACGGAAGATTTTTTAGGCTACTTTACTTACTCTAATGGTGATTATATACTAGTAGATTCCGATGGACTAGATGACCCGGATTCAACGGATTACAAAATTAAAAAGTATGAAATTACAGATCCATATATGGATTTTACGGGAGGCCATCCTACGCCTTTACAACAAGGTGCACCACCTAACTCGTTTGGTTACGAAGAATATACCTTTCCTGATATGATTGCAGAACCTTGGGGGACTTTCGATGGCAGCAAAAATGCTTTAAAACATGCGTTTGTTCCTATGCGAGAAAGATGGTCCGTAGCTAGCGTTGATCTTGTTTTTAAAGATGAGGAGCAGGCCTATCGTGTGGTGCGCAATCTGACAGATGTTGGCTGTGCGATGACTTTTTCTACCACTTATACGTTGGGGATGATGAGCGAAGATGAATTGACTGTTTTGAAAGAGGTCGATGCTAGACTAGGAACAGTACCTATGCCCGATTTTATACCTTATACACGTCCTGCGGGAGCTAAGCTGGTCGGCGAAACCTTTCCTGCTAGTTATCAATATATCGTATTTCCCGAACTAAGCACCAAAACAGTTGGTAATGCAGGTTTTGACCCGGAAATATCAGCGACTTCGGGTTTGCCAGTAACCATTAGCAGTTCTAATACTGAAGTGGCCGTTGTTATTAAGAACAAAATTCATGTGGTAGGTGCTGGTTATACTTTAATAACAGCATCGCAGGCGGGTAATTCCGAATACGATATGGCCCTTGATGTCACCCGTCGATTAACAGTGATTGGTGAAAATATTGGAGGCACTAATGTTGCTTTGACAGGGATAGCTTCACAATCCTCAACTGCTTTTACCGCATTGGCAGAAAGAGCTATCGATGGCAATACTGATGGGGCTTTTTCAAAACAGTCGGTCACGCATACTGAAACAGAGATGAATGCTTGGTGGCAAGTAGACTTAGGTGTTAGTTACAATATAGGACAGATTTCACTTTACAGTAGAACAGATGATTGTTGTAAAGACAGAGTAACAGACTTTACTGTCTATGTGCTCGATGCGGATAGTGTGGTGACTTACTCTAAATATTTTGCTGATTCACCTTATCCCTCTATTACTATGGATGCTGGCGGTGTAATAGGGAAGACGGTAAAAGTTCAACTAAATGGGAGCGGATCCATGTCACTAGCAGAAGTGGTGGTCTATGATGTACCCAATTCAGTATCATTTAGTGTGACAGATGAATTGACAGGTGACGGCATATCTTATGCTTCTCTTGCTATAAATGATCGCTATTATTTTACTAATGCCGAGGGAAATGTACAAGCACAAATGCCTGCAGGTAGCTTTCCTTTAGTGATAAGCAAAGAAGGTTACCACACTTTAACTCAAAATGTTGAAATTTTAAGTGATACAAGCATTGCTCTACAACTAATACCTTCAGCGTTAGCCAATTTAAATAGCCCGATTACAGACAAGATTAGAATTTATCCTAATCCAGTTTCAGAAATTATGAATGTTGAGTATGCTGACACTGAAACAGTTATTATGAATGTTATTGATCTTACAGGCCATATTATAATTTCCACCACTATCCAAAGTGGTATCACACCTGTTGATATTAGTGATTTATCTCCAGGGTTCTACATTGTTCGCATTTCAAATGAGGATAAAACCTATTTAAGAAAAATAATTAAGATGTAATACAGAATTAAGTAGAATCATCAGCCTTAATAGAGAAGTTGTTAAAAAAGGCATCTCGAAATTCCAATAGGATATTAAACAGCTTCCGAATGAGAGAATTAGATTAGATATTTAAACATCAGGTTATGGAAAGAAGAAATTCAATGAAAAAAATTATAAGCGTTCTCATCATCTGCAGTCTTCTGTTTTCGTCAACTGCAAATCCTGCTTCTGACCAAGTTACAGTATCCGTCACTACTTAGCAAGCTCAAATATGAAATTTTACCGACTTCAATTGGAGTGAGTCATGAAATAGAGCTGCTGTAACCTGAAGATGATGAGGTTCCTTATTTTCGACCTGATAACAAGCCGCTCATTGCTATATTCAAAACTCTTGTTATAAAAAGCTTGCGTCTCAGTGGTAATACCCAGGATCATACTAAAAGGCAGGCCCTACTGAAGACCAAATTGCCAGTGCTTTCGAATTTGTTAGGGCGCCTGGGGTAAAGGTCATCTATTCTCTTCGTCTGAAGGAGAATTTTAGTAGCGAGAAAGATCCTTTTCGTCAGGAAGCTCAAGAAAATTTACAGATAACGGAATTTTAGCTATTTCTGCAGAATATAGAATAAAAAGCAAACATAAAACCTCTCCTTTTGAATGCGTTATAGATGGGGAATCCGCAGTTCGTTGGGTAAGGGAGTATGCTTCTCAATTGGGAATTGACCCAGATAGAATTATTTCCTCTGGAGACTCTGCTGGAGGACATGTAGAAGCTTGTACTGGCGTTATTGAATCATATAATGAAGAAGGGGAAGACCTTTCAATCAGTTCTAAGCCAAATGCTATGATTCTCTATAACCCTGTTATTGATACTACTGAAAAAAGTTATGGATTAAAAAAGTAGGCGAAAATAGAAAAACAGAAATATCTCCTTGTCATCATGTTAAACTAGGAATTCCACCAACATTAATATACCACGGTACAGCAGATAAAAGCGTTCCGTTTGAAAATGTAGAACGTTTTACCAACTTAACGAATGAAGCAGGGAATATTTGTGAATTAATAGCTTTTAAAGATAAGGAGCATGGGTTTTTTCATGGGTCGTTTTTTCGTAAAACTAATGCAGCCGTTGATTTTAATATGACTATGGAGAAATCAATGGAGTTTCTCGTTAATATTAATATGATTACAAATTAGATTCTGTTTTTCTATTATTATTTCTTAAAATGCCGGAATTAGGTTATATACAGCAAGGCTTTGAATGAAATAAGAAAATAAAGTATATAACAATTAAATAGTTTTACGCTTAATAAATGATATAGACTAGTTTTTAAGCATCATGTAATTCTAAAAATTAAATGGGCCTAAATGGAATTATTAAATTACTAGTTATAATAATTACTTGCTTTACAGTATCTCAAGATTTTTTTGCACAAACGAAGCCTTCAATTTTTGGTAAAGTTATAAATGAAGAAAAAGAACCCTTAGAATTTGTTTCGGTAGCCTTGCTTAATCCAATAGATTCCACATTTGTTAGTTATACTATTACAGATGATAAAGGTTATTTCAGTGGTCTAGACATGGAAAAAGATTCTTTAATAATTCAGTTTTCATCGATGGGTTACGCTCATTTTTTTAAGAGTTTAGTAAGTAATGGTTCGCCTATAGATTTAGGAATCATTATTATGATTGATGAAAATAGCACATTAGATGAAATAACAATATCAGCAGTGGTTCCAATTTCAATAAAAAAAGATACTATTTCATATAACGCTAATGCTTTTAAGGTAAACCCGAACGATAATATAGATAATCTGTTAGAAAAACTACCTGGTCTTGAAGTTAAACTATTTGTACTACTGATTTTAAGGTAACTATTGCAGATTTAGTAGATTATAAATTAAAAGACAATGAAGTGGAAGACAGCTATAGTATGATGCCGTTGTTAACTGAAAAAGGAAAGTTTACAAGAGAAGCTACTATCAACCATAGTAAAAATGGAATATTTGCTATTAGAAAAGGTGATTGGAAATTAATAGTTTCTCCAAATTCAGGAATTGATGCTACAGGAAGACCTGCAAAGCATAAAAAAAATCTTCCAGAAAACATTCTATATAACTTAAAAACAGATATTAAAGAATTTCATAATATAGCCGATAAACATCCCGCTAAAGTTAAGGAGTTAAAAGATTTATTAATTCAAGAAATAAAAAAATCTCAGATTAAGTAGTAAACTGAGATTTTAATTTATATAGCTTATAAGAAATCTGCCAAAAAACACTTTGTTAGACAGTTGTTTTATACTATAGTTAAAAGTAATCAACTTTACTTGTTTACTCTTTCGGCAGCAACTATTTCTTTTGCTCTTGCTTTACCTAGAGCCTCATCTAATTTGTGGTTAAAATCTATTCTATTTTCTTTAACTTTTTCTTTAAATTTATCGGGATCACTTTCTTTGTATTTTTGAGCTAAAGTAATGTGGTTGACTACTTGCTCTTTTTTTAATTCAAAAAAGGTTGTTTTTTCAGTATCTGATAATTCAATTGTTTTTTCAATATTTACGATACTTTCATTTGTTCTTCGTATAGCAGATTTTTCTATAGAAGATTGTGCGAATGCTGTTAAGCTAATTAGTAATCCGAATGCAAATGTTACTATTGTTTTTTTCATCTTTTAAAATTTTATAATGATTTGTACTTATTTTACGATTGTAAAGTAACAAATTACAATCGTAGTTTTTTTGCTTATTTAGCTCTTTTTTTTGCTCTATTCCATTCAGTCAATTATTACTATAAGTCCATCGAAATGTAACGCAGATATTTCGCTAAGTTGATATAGTCTTCATTCTGAATAGGTTTGTAGTCTCTCAGTCTATTTTTCTTCGTTCCTTTAACAAATCACCAAGGCGGTGGGGATTATAAATTTAATCATTAATTAATAGTGCATCTTTTTTATTTGAGAATAGTTGAATACTTATTAAGTAGAGTATTTTCGTCGGTGATAAAATTGCAGAATTTATTTTAAATCAACTAGAATTAGATATAAAAACAGGAAGAAGTACCGAAGGGAATTCCCTAAGAATGCTATTGATAGAATAATTTTATGGAAAAGTGAATTCCAAAATCAAAAATAATCAGATGAGATTCTAAAAAAATAAGCCCCATAGTCAATTAGGCTATGGGGTTTTCTGTTGTGTTTATTCTTTTATTAATATCACTACTTTAATGTTGTTTTCTGTTTTTATTGTAGCTAAGTACAAACCTGAACGTAACTCGCTTATATTATATTGATCCTGTACACCTTTGTATGATTTAACCAGTACTCCTCTCAGATTAAAAACTTGTATGCTTTTAATTTTTTCGATAGAATTTTTTACAATGGAAAAACTATCGTTTATTGGATTTGGGCTAATTTTATAGGTCAGGTTGTTTGAAATTTATTTATTTTGATTTTCAATCAACCTTGCCCTCTATTTTTTTAGAAAATCTATCAATATGTGAATTTTTTAATTGACTAGCTAAAGGTTACAAAATTATTTAAACTTTGAGTTTTAATAATTATGTAATCATTCAGTTTATTGCTCTTTTTGGACATGTTTATTCTAATTAGTGTCTTATATATAATAAAATAACGATGCATTAAATAAAAAACATGCCGCTTAAATTTAAGATTTGATTTTAATTAGTGTTTGTAATAATTACAATTTTTAAGAAACTCTCCAAAAGTAAAAGTGAAGAAATAAGAATAAGAAATGAAAAAGTAAACTATCGATAACAGACCCAATAAAAGCACTTAGTACTGAATTATATAAAGTAATTGATCGATTAGAGCAAGAGTTAAATTCGTTTGTAAAATACCTTTGTACGGTATTCTGTATAGTTGAATGTTTTTTGCTGTTAAGAGTTTTTCATAAGTTAAAATTAAACTGCCAATGTTTAAGTTGAAAGTATTATTTTTTTATGTGTTTATTTTTTTTTCAATTTCTAGTTTTTCTCAAGGAAAACAAGTTGATTTTAAAGTTGACTACGAATCATTTTTGTCTAAGCATGACATGCTTTGGGATATAGTTCCTGACAAATGGCAAACAGCGCCATATACAGGTAATGGAAATGTTGGTTTCTTATTTTATCAAGCAAAGGAAGAAAACAAAAATGTCATTTCAATTCATGTAGGAAGACATGATTACTATGATCACAGAGAGGCAAAAACAAAAGCTGATGAGATGCTTTGGATCAAACGAAGTAGGTTGCCACTCGGTCATTTCGATTTGAAATCTAAAGGGGAAATAACAGGGATTGAGATGCGCTTGAATTTATGGAATGCAGAATTAACTGGTGTTATTACTACGTCTAAAGGAACCTATAAAATAAAAGGATTTACACACAGTACAAAAGATGTTATCTTTTTTGAAACAGATACAAAAGACGAAGAAATTGAAATTACGTGGCAAGCTGAAGATCCTATTCCTCCAGTATATGAAGCCTTAAAAGCAGGAAAAGGACCTAAAGGAGGTGGTTGGGCAAAAATGAGAGCAACAATTTTAGAGATGCCTCCAAAGCCAACCTTAAGCGCTAAGAATGGTTATAATTTTTGTTACCAACCACTATTTGATAATAGAGGTGAAACCACTACAGGTTGGAAGTTAACAGGAAATCCATCAGGTAAACAACAACTTATCACAAGTGTTCACCATAGTTACCCAGAACACAACTCCTTAGAGATTGTAACTGAAAATTTAGCAATAGCAGAAAATCTTATTCAACAAAACAAGTTTGTGTCATCACATCAAAAATGGTGGCATGACTATTACCCTCTTAGTTTTTTATCCATCAATGATGCTGAAAAAGAATCTTTCTATTGGATTCAAATGTACAAGCTAGGTTCTGCTTCTAGAGGGAATGGACCGATTCTAGATTTAATGGGACCTTGGTACAATAGAACTTTTTGGCCAATGGTTTGGGGAGATTTAAACGTACAATTAATTTATTGGACACATTTAACAGCAAACAGAATGTCTATTGGTGAGTCTTTACCTAATAACATTGATAAGTATGCAAAAAATCTAGAAGGAAATGTTCCTGCTAGATGGAAAAATAGTGCCGCCGTTGCAGCGTTAATGCCTCAAGATTTAATAGCCTTTAACGGAGGGAAAGTACCTGATATGTTAGCATGGATGTTAAATGATTATTGGCTGCATTGCAAGTTTGCTGGAGATGATATTCGTATGAGAGATAAATTATTTCCTATCTTAAAAAAGACGGTTAATGGTTATTTAAATTATATTAAGGAAAACCCTGTTGCTTCCAAAGATGGTAAAATCCACATAAAAAATAGCTGGTCTCCAGAATACAAACCAGGACATGGTATGGATATTAATTTTACCCTAGCATTAATACGTTGGAGTTGCCAAACATTATTAGATATTGATAAACAACATCAATTAAATGATCCATTAGCTAAAGACTGGCAACATTTGATAGATAATTTAGTAGAGTTTCAGATAGATGCAGACGGCCTTAGAATAGGAAAAGATATTCCTTTTGATAAACCACATCGCCATTACTCTCATTTATTGGCTTTTTATCCTTTAATGGTGATTACTCCCGAAAAAGAAGAAGATAAAAAATTATTACGTACTTCTTTAGATCATTGGTTGGATGTTACCTTTAGTGGCAAAAAAATTAAAGCAATGCCTGTAACGGGCTATACAGCTACGGGAGCAGCTTCTATGTATGCTTGTTTGGGAGATGCTGAAAAAGCCTATTACTACTTAGACTTTTTAATCAAACACAAAAACATTTCTTCTACAACTATGTATTCTGAAGTTAAAATCAATCCCGTTATTGAAAGCCCATTATCGTTTACAACTAGTTTGCATGATATGATGCTACAAAGCTGGGGAGATAAAATAAATGTATTTCCTGCAAGTCCAAAAAAATGGAAAGATGTTTCTTTCCATAACTTAAGAACACAAGGAGCCTTTTTGGTAAGCGCTAAAAAAGAAAAAGGGATTACTGAATTTGTTTCTGTCACAAGTTTGAAAGGAAACAAATGTAACGTACAGGTAGATATTAAAAACCCTAAATTCTATATCAACGGAAAGCGCATTTCTGTAGATAAAGAAATCAATGGTACTTACATTGTAGATTTAAAGAAAAACGAATCTGTAATGATCACTTCCAAGAAATTGAGTAAAACGAACGTAACTATTGCAGAACTACCAAAATCTGAAAAGGAGAAAAATCTATTTGGATATGGTGACAAAACAAAACGTTTACCAGGTCATCAATATTACAGTTCTTATTAGTAACAATTATATTATGAAAATAATTCTATACAGCATATGTGTATTCGTTTCTTTTTTAGCTTGTTCTGTTAGAGCACAAGAAAAGAAACCAAATATTATTTTCGTGTTTTCTGACGATCAAAGGTTCAGTTCTTTAAGTATGACGGGAGACCCTGTTGTTCAAACTCCAAATATTGATGCGTTGGCTAAAGAAGGTGTGTTTTTCAACAACGCATATATTACGAGTCCTATTTGTGGGCCAAGTAGAGCCAATATATTTACAGGGCAATGGGAACGAAAAAACAAAATTGGATTTAACTATGTTTCTAAGAATCTAATATCTGATAAAACTTATAAAAAGAGTTGGTTGGTACAGTTAAAAAAAGCAGGATATTCAACCGCTTTTATAGGGAAACATCACACAAAAATTTCAGATAGAAGGAATACCTCTTTAATAGAAAATACTGATTTCTGCTATTATGGTGAAGGACATTTAGGATTTTACCCAGCAAAAAAACACAAACAGTTTGGAAATCTTAAACACAAAACTCAAATAGAAGGAATGTTAGAGGCTACCAAAGCTTATTTGACACAGAATGATACGTATGATTATTTTTATCAGAATGCAGATGCTTCCATTAAAAATCAATTACATAAAAGAGATCCTAACAAACCTTTTTCTGCTTGGATTAATTTAAATCTTCCACATGCCTCTAGCATTGGTGGAATGGGGTCACGTGAAACAGATCCAGAATATTATAAAACAGGATACAATGATGTTAAAGATAAGATAACGTTACCAGATGACTATCCTCAAGAAATTAGTCTTCCTAAGGAAGTATATGCTACAAGTGATTTGATGAGATATTATGTCACTTCTAAAAGAGCTAGATTATTAAATGAAAAATTAAAAATGACTCGTGCTGTTCATGCCATTGATGTAATGGTAGGGAATTTACGTACCTATTTAAAAGAAATAGGTGAAGATGAAAATACCATTATTGTATTTTGTTCTGATAACGGTTTGTTTTTAGGAGAACATGGTTTAGGAGGAAAGACGATATTATATGATGAATCTGTACATGTACCTTTGATTGTGTATTCACCATTATTCAATAAAAAAACAAAAGGGAAAGTAATAGATGAATTGGTCGTTGGCCAAGATATTCCTGCCACTATTTTAGAAATGTGTGGTGTAGCGATTCCTAAATCTTACCAAGGAAAAAGTATGCTTCCATTAATTGAAAAGAAAAACACACAATGGAGAGATGAAATATTCCTAGAAAATTTATTTACAGATCAAGGATACCCTAGACAAGAAGCTGTTAGAAGTAAACAATACAAATACATCCGATCTTTCAGTAAAATAAATGATCGAAAAAAGTATGTTCCAAATCAATCTATGGAAACCAATGAAGAGCCTATTTACGAGGAGTTGTTCGATATATTAAAAGATCCTAAAGAACAGAATAATTTGGCTACAAACCCTGCTTACAAAAAGCAACTTGATTATTACAGAAACAAATGTAAAACTCTTGTGAAAGAGCTTTATTAATTATAACATCAATTTTAAATTATTATAACTATGACTAGATTACCAAACATCTTTTTTCTTTTAACATTTTTATTTTTTGTGTCATGTGGAACTTCTGATGAAGAAGAAGCTATTGACGAAGTTGAAGAAGTTGAAGAAGAACCAACAAAAACAGATATCCTATATGGTGACAATTTTATTGTTTTTGAACCTGAAATCACAAAATCTGATTTAGGATTATGGGTAAAACGAGTTCCTGGCGATCCTAAATACCATGTTGGAACAGGAATAGAAGCTATTAATAAAGGGTATCTAGAATTTACAGGGAATAATTTAAACACTGGACCTGCAACATCTCCATTAGAATATGAATTTGTTTGTCCTAAAACAGCGCAATATAGACTTGTCATGAGAATGTATCAGCCACTTGCTGATGATGAAGAAGAAGATAAAAGAAATGATGTGTATGTTAGGTTGGAGGGTGATTTCACATCTGGATTTGTTTATACTACAGAAACTTTAGAAACTGACCATAAGTTTTGGGGAAGAGGTGTTCGGAAATGGGGATCTACAATTAAATTAGAGGCAGAAGTGAACGGAAATGATGTCTTAACGAGAGCGGTCTATAATTTAAAAGAAGGAGAAACCTATACATTTACCATGTCTGGAAGAGCACAAGGAACTAGTATTGACTATATTTTGTTTTATGAATTTTCACTTGAAGCAAGCCTTGGTCTTACTATTGAAAATCATACGGATATTGCAACGGAATTACCTGAAAATTTCAGACCTAATGTAGTAGAGTAATTACTCCTATTTAAAAAATAATCTGAGTTAAGATTAGGTTGAATGAAGAAAACACTTTGAGGTAAGATTAGTTGATTTTTGAATGATATTCAGAATTTTTATCAAAGAAAATATTATGTTAAAATATTTATCGTTACTTTTTTTAGTGTTTACAATCAGCATGATTTCTGCTCAGGCTGAAAAGAAATTATCTCTTAGTCAAAGGCCTATAGAAGCTTTGGATAGCACTTTCTTTCATCATGTTCCTTTAAAGGATTATGGAGGTTTAATCAAGCCAAGTAGCAATACAACTTTTAGCACCAACTACGAACCTTCTGGTAGTAGTTGGGGAAAGGGTTTAGATGAGAAAAATGTTTATTTAGCACGTTTAAAACATGAATCAGATTCAAATAGTACTTGGGATTTACGCATAGGTAAAGGAGGACAAATCTATTCTTTTATTGGTCCTTATGGAGAAGGAGTTCCGCCTAGTTATAAGAGTCATAATTCTCAATGGAATGATGAGGTTTGGCAGCCGGTAATTGTTTCTGGGGAATTTAATAATAGGGATAAGAATACAAACCTTAAAGAGGGGGTTACGAATGCTGGATTAAAGTATTTTATACATGGAGCAGGTACGTATTTAGCGGGTGTTTTAGAAACATCTTTTTATAGTCCGCTTATGGCATCCTATTATAATCAAACTGAAAAAGCTTACTATGTAACCAATTGGGGAGTGCAAGCGCATATTCCATCCTTGTTTAAATCAGGGGTTTTATACACCACTAAATACAAAGATATAGGAGAAGGGATTTTAGAGGTTACCTATGTAATTCAAAATTTTGGAACAGATGTATTAGATCATTTAAACGTTCCTTGGGGTGGTGTTAGAAGTTCTGCGTTAAGAGGAAATTTTGTTAGCAGGCCAGGTGGAGATATTGAAATTATTTACGGACAAACTGGAACTAAAAACAAAGGAGATACAGATAGTATTGATGCTACAGGTGGTTATATTATTTATGCTCAAGATACATTTTCGTCAACAAGTCCAGCATTGGGAATTGTTTTTGGAGATAAAATTTTAAAAGATGAGTTTAGCGATCATAACCTTTCTAAAATTTACTATAGAAGTGCACAGGTAGGGAATGATAGAAATCCCCGTGATTATACATTATTTACTACAATTGCAAAAATTGATGTAAAACCGGGAGAGACTTTTTATTACCGAATGTATTATATCAACGGTACAAGAGATGAGGTACAAAAAAAAGCAAACAAAATAAAATCAGAGGTTGCTTATGGATTTATAACTCCTACAATTGAAAATACTGCTATGGTAACTATTGAGGCTAAAGAGTTGGATAATGCTTTAGATCAAGATATACAATTGTATACCAGTCCAATAAAAGATATGATTCCTGTTTTTCTTATGAGAGATACAGCTACTGGAAAAGAATATATTTCTCCTGATCTATATTCCGGTGTCACTACCATTCCGTTTAGTAATCCTTACAAAAAAGGCAACTCTAAATATAAAAGGTATAAAAATAGAACTACCTACAGACAATATGATGGTAAAATAGAATATGTTAGACTATTAGGTTACGCATCAGATAAAGATAGGAGTGATAATAAACATACATATATATTGTTAGACAATATTATCGTAGATGATACTAAAGTAGTGTTAACAAAGGAATACCAAAACAGATTATGGGTTCCTCTTCATCAATAAATTCTTATAGTTACAAGATCAATTGTTTTAAATCTAAATCAAGTTTTTATAGGGAATGTTGATAGAGATATCTTACCTGTTTTAATTAATACTTATACTGGTATTCATTTAGAATAAAAAGATTCTTATTCTCAATTCAGATGAAGTGAAGGAAATCAAGATGGTATAGTTTTTTTAGTAAACACTAAGCTCTAAAACTCTTTTATTAGTGGCTAATAGATAACTAACTATTAGATTGGAGTCAATAGTTAGTTATACGGATATTGCTGTGGTATTACCTAGAATAAATCAACCAAATAACTTACTTTTTTAGAATAAATACTTTGTTTAGGTATAGATTAGAGCAAAGATTTGGTTGAATATCGAAAAGCCTATAATATTACAAGAGTTATTTTTGCAAATTATTAGGAATCCTAGTTAAAGAAAATTTTATGCTAAAATATTACGTAATATATTTTTTAATTTTCACAAGCACTATTAATTATTCCCAAACTATTAATGTATTATCTCTAAATCAAAGCCCTTTAGAGGCTTTGGATAGTACTTTCTTCGATCATGTCCCTTTAAAGGATTACGGTGACTTAATCAGTCCAAGTGATAACACAACTTTTACTACTAATTTTGAACCGTCTGGCAGTAGTTGGGGAGAGACTTTGGATGAACAAGATGTTTATTTAGCACGTTTGAAACATATATCTGATGCAAATAATACTTGGGATTTACGTATAGGCAAAGGAGGACAGATTTATTCTTTTATAGGTCCTTATGGAGAAGGGGTTCCACCAAGTAGTAAGAGTCATTCTCAATGGAATGATGAGGTTTGGCAACCGGTAAGTGTTTCTGGGGAATTAAATAATAATGATGGAGAGGATGACAATGTTTTTATTGAGGGAGCTACCAATACGGGACTCAAATATTTTATACATGGTGCAGGTACCTACTTAACAGATGATGCTGCAGAGAGTATAGATTTTTTAGACAAACCTTTTTATAGTCCATTAATGGCATCTTATTACCATCCAACAGAAAAAGCTTACTATGTAACCAATTGGGGAGCACAAGCACATGTTCCTTCATTATTTAAATCGGGGGTTTTATATACAACTAAGTACAAAGATATAGGGGAAGGAATTCTAGAAGTTACCTATGTAATTGAAAATTTTGGAACAGATGTTATAGATCACTTAAACGTTCCCTGGGGAGGAGTTAGAAGTTCTTCTTTAAGAGGTAAGTTTGTTGGTCGACCAGGTGGAGATATTGAAATCATTTACGGACAAACAGGAACAGAGAATCCGGGAGATTTAGAAGATATTGATGCTACGGGTGGTTATGTTATTTATGCTCAAGATACGCTTTCAGCATCAAGTCCGGCATTAGGAATTGTTTTTGGAGATGAAATTTTAACCGATGAATTTAGTGATCATAACCTTACTAGAATTTACTACAGAAGTGCGCAAGTAGGAGGAGACACAAACCTTAGAGATTATACATTATTTACAGTGATTACAAAAATAGATGTAAACCCAGGAGATACCTTTTATTACAGAATGTATTATATCAATGGTACAAGAGATGAGGTACAAGAAAAAGCAAACAAAATAAAATCTGAGGTAGCGTATGGCTTTATATCTCCTGCAATAGAAGATGCTGCTATGGTAACTATAAAATCTGAAGAGTTAGATGATGCTTTAGATCAAAATATTCAATTATTTACCAGTCCGATTAAAGGAACGGTTCCTGTTTTTTTAATGAGAGATGAAAGTGGTTCAGAATATATTTCTCCAGATCTTTATTACAATGTGTCTACCCAGCCATTTAGTAATCCTTATCCAGAAGACAATTCTAAGTTTGCAACCTACGAAGATAGATTTACCTATAGACAATACAACGGAGATGTTGAGTATGTTAGGTTGTTAGGTTACGCATCAGGTGAAGACCTAAGTAATGATGAAACCCAATATATATTGTTAGACAATATCATTATAGATGATACAAAAGTTGTTTTAACAACTGAATACCAAAATAAACTGTGGGTCCCGCTTTATGTAGAAATTCCTATAGTTACGATCTCGGATGTACTAGAAATAGATCAAGTTTTTGATATAGGGACTGCTGAAGGGGATATTACCCCCATTTTAACTAAGTCTGATAATGTGGTTCATTTTGAACAAAAAGACACGTATGCTCAATTTAGGTCTGCTGCCGGGAGTCAAGATGGTACAGGTTCTCTAATTTTTGCTATGCAGACATCTGGTGCAACAACGCTTTCAACACTTTCATTAGTAACCAATAGACAACAAAATGCAAGAATGGAGTTGAGTATATCCATACCTGGATATACTACAGAAACATTTGTTTATGATGACACAAATGACGCTGGTTATGTGTTTGAAACTATAGTTTTTTCTCAATCAATAACTTTTACAGACAGTCCGATTACCGTTACTATAAATATTCTTGATTATGATGTTAACATACCTCTTAATGTAGCAGCTAACTTTAGATTTCAGGATATTATTATCAATAATTCTTCCATCTTGTCTATAAAAGAATTCTCTAATGAAGATATTGCATTTAGAGCCTATCCCAATCCTGTGAGTAATAGTTTTGAAATAATTGGTGATGATGAAGAAATTAAAAACATTCAAGTATATAGTGTAAACGGGAGTTTGGTTAAAACACTAAACCCATCTATGAAGTATGATATAAGTGATTTAAGTTCTGGCTTGTATTTTGTAAAGATTAACACAGAATTGGGGACAAAAATAATAAAAGTTATTAAAAACGATAAGTACGGTAAAGCATACTTATAATTAAGATGTTTATTTTGCCATTATTGAATTTTAAACCGCAATTTTTACTATTGTTTTAAATGAATAATATCTTTATTTTTAATCTACTTAAAGGTTCTATAACACTACAATAAATTATTCTTTAATTAATTTTTTTCATGTTAATTGGATTGGTTAGTGTAGATAGTTATATTATCATTATCAAAACTACGAGGAAATCCATTTTAAGCTTTTCTGTTTTCTACCAAAAGCTTTCTCATTTCCAGGCATTCAAAAAATAAATAATCATGTGTCAATTCAAAGCTGTAGCTTTCATAGAGCAATGATCATCAATTATTTGAACAAATAAAAAATCCCCAAGGCTATTAAACCTTGAGGATTTTTAAAAATTTAAAGATATATTATTTCTTAACTATTTTAAGAGTTTGAGGAACTATTTCAGAAGTAACTGTTGCAAAATAAACTCCAGCTTTCAAATCACTAATATCATAGTTTTCTGAAGCTGTAAAAGTTTTAACTAACTGACCAGTCATGTTAAACAAGCTTACACTTTTAATAGATTCTTCAGTGTTGATTTGAAAACTATCAGTAATAGGATTTGGGAATACTTGAAATGATTTTAGTTCAAAACTATTAGTTGACAAATTGCTGTTAAAAGGACCTTGTAATGCATCAAAATAATAGACATTACCTGTTGCATCTCCATCTGTATCTGGTTGTGCAAAAAACAAATTCAAATAATCATAGTTTGTGCCAGTAAATGTTACGTTTGAAAAATCGAAAGTATATTCTTGCCACACATCAAAATTGGTTATGGTCTGAGTAGAGCTTATTTGAGTGGTACCTGAATTCTCTTCTCTCAATATTATTTTAATATTATTATCTGTTACTGTAGCATTGGACGGGACATATAGTTTTATTTTAAATATAGCTGATGCTTTATTAGTGGGTGTTATACTACCCGGCAATGCAAATCGAATATTAGAATGAATACCTGCATCTTTAGTGAATTTGGCCACCTTTACACTGCTATTCCCTATATTTGTAGGAGTAGCTACAGCATTTGTTTGTTCTAAGAATGTTCCTGTAGTACTGATTTTAGGAGCATTAAAAGTATTGGTTTCGTAGTTGTGGTACCAAGCATTACCGCTTTTTAAAATGGGGTCCGAAGTGACTGTTAGCGTTGTTTGTATTAACTGGTTATATCCATTTGCATTAGGTCCTAAATCACTAAAATGAGTTGTTGCTGAATTAATGTTATTTTGCGTGGTACCATCGGGAAAAGTATAACTCCCTCCATAAGTAACCACAGCATTTTCTAAAGTGATTTCTTTTTTGGAATCACTAAAACCAAGCAATTGAATATCCATCGTTTTGCCGTCATAAGGTAAATTGGAATACGTATATAAATTAGACGTGATTTGGTATTCTTCTTGATTGGAACTATTTATTCCTTTTATAATAAATAGCGGGTAACTATTGGCATAGGGTTGCAACTTTAAATTCAAACCGTCAGTACTAGTGGTTTCAATCCTAGAAATGATAGTACTGTTTTTTTCGAAAAAAGAATAAGAGTTATCAACTTCATTGACTGTTTTGGTATCATATCCAAAGAAGGTATTCTCTTGTAAATCCAACGAAGCAATAGTCGCTTGAATATCGGCCACCGAACTATCTAAAATAAAATAATTACGAGCTCGTAAGGCTTTACCAAAACCTAAATCTAAACCTGATTTTACTCCTTCATACACAGTATAGTTTCGACCGTCAGCTGTTCCTGCATCACCTATACGTAAGACTCCTTCGTTGTTGTTCATAATTAACCCTAAACTAGGAAGTGTACCCGTATCATTTGAAGAAAAAGCAACCCAACCATTAGTCGTGTCCGTTGTAAAAGAATTGCTATTAAACCTACCTTCGCTATGGGTGAAATTATTATCGACACTTGATACAAAGAAATTATCGTATGTAGAGCGTCTTACTCCTCCCCAAGGCACATTAACAAACGAAATTTCATCCTGCCCAAAATTATACATGATGTAATCTACTTGTATAATTCCGTTCCCAATATTTTTAAATTTGGTATAATAAAGTAACGAAGATGTAAATCCAGCAACCAAATTTTGATCAATGTGTGCATGCTGTCCCCAATTGACAGTTGTATACTCTTGATTGGTGGCATTATAATAAGAGGCTATTTGAGGCGAATAAAAAGGCTGCGATAAATTAACTGGATCTTTAAAATAGACTCCCGCCTGATGAATAAAATACCTCATGTCATTACCCGGATCATTTTGATCAGTATCTACAGCTACCATCTGCCATACCTCATCTACCCATGGAGCATGGTCTGAACCATAAACATCTGTGCTACTCCTATATTGTGGAGCAACTGTCTCTCCTGAAGCAGTGATAAAAGAATAAATCTGCCCTCCTTTACCAATTCTTAATTGATACGATTGATTTGGGTTAGTAGGATTACTATAAGACATCAATGCCCTATAGACATCCGTTTCTGGAAAACTAATTGCCCAAGTAGAACCAGAATTACTGAAATTTGTGGTGAAATTAAAATTCGCATTATCGATAGTTGGAATACTGCTAGCAGGAAAGATATTTGCTAACTTTTCTTGAGTAGGTGTTTGAGAAAAAACAATACAACAATTAATAATAAATAATAAAGTAATTTTTTGCATGCTAATTTGATTGGTTAGTGTATATAGTTATATTATCATTATCAAAACTACGAGGAAATCCATTTTAAGCTTTTCTGTATTCAACCAAAAGCTTTCTCATTTCAGGCATTCAAAAAATAAATAATCATGTGTCAATTCAAAGCTGTAGCTTTCATAGAGCAATTATCATCACTTATTTAAACAAAAAAAAAATCCCCAAAGCTATTAAACCTTGAGGATTTTTAAAAATTTAAAGATATATTATTTCTTAACTATTTTAATAGTTTGAGAACCTATTTCAGAAGTAACTGTTGCAAAATAAACTCCAGGATTAAAATCACTAATATCATAGTTTTCTGAAGCTGTAAAAGTTTTAACTAACTGACCAGTCACGTTAAACAAGCTTAAACTTTTAATAGATTCTTCAGTGTTGATTTGAAAACTATCAGTAATAGGATTTGGGAATACTTGAAACGATTTTAGTTCAAAACTATTAGTTGCCAAGGTCTCAGTTACCTTATCAGTAATTTTCGCACTATAATATCTCGCTCTATTTATAGATGCTTGTCCTCCTTGGGCACCAGTTACAGCAACCGTAACAGGGGTATTTACACCATTGGATAATTCTAGTGGTGCTGCAATTGGGAGATCATATATGTCAAAACCCCCAGCTGTAAAATAAGGTGAATTAAGATCAAGAATAAATGTTTCAGGAGTCCCCCCCCCTATAGTAATAGTAGCAGTGCCAGTGTTCAAGCTAAACAGTCTAATTTGCATAGTAAGCTTTGCAGTTGTCTCTGCTGAACCTTGAAGATCAAAACTTAATACAGAATCACTGTCAGTAGTTGATCCGTTTATTTGGACATAGTTACTTCCAATTGATTCGGTACCCGAGGTAATAGCGATACTATACCCTGGTAAAGCAGTTGCAGCATTTCCAACATTGAAAGTTTGATCTTCAGCTGTGCTAGTAATTATTGCCTGAGAAGAGATTGTTAATGACGCTAATATAGCTGTCATTGTTAAAAGTAATTGTTTTTTCATGATAATGTTTTTTAAAATTAGTTATAAGCCAAAAGTATCATAAACACTGGGCTCTAATTTGCTTTATTCAATCAAATTTTTGCTTATTTAACTCATTTACCCTTAAAACATATTTTTCACCATCTAATTCTATACTGTAGACTAACATTTCTATCTTATATATTAAAAAACCTTATTTGACCTCTTGTTTATATATCAAAAAGGAAGTTTAGATTCCGTAAAACGACATGATTTTATAATGCCTAAAATTTAAAAACCAGATGATTGTGAAAAATAGTTACCCTCTTTTTTTTTTAACTTTCTGGTAGCACTAAATAAATAATCCCAATAGTCAATTTAACTATTGGGATCTGTTGTTTTTATAATTGTACTTTTAATACAATAAGAGGAAGGGTATTTAAGTACCGTTATCACTTTTTACTCACTAAAGCATATTTAGAATAGTTCTCTTTTTTAGCTCTTAATCCTTTAAACGTAGGCATTTCAGGGTAGCTTACTAAAAAATTGTATTCGTCAATTAAGTTAATGATATAATGCGTTGTTCCTTTTGGTAAATCAACGATTACCGTATTGTTAGATGTTATTTTTGCATCTGCTTTGAACCACTCCTCGTACTTATGTCCGCCATTTAAAGTGTAAATTAAATTGGCTTTTACCACTTTGGCGCCATTTTCTTTATACGTAAAAGTGACTTTATTTTTCTTTTTAGATGCAACTATAGATGTAGGAGTTGTTTCTTTATGCTCCAATTCCTTTTTATAATAAGGGTTGTAAGAGGGGTAGCTTGCTTTCATCTCTGTTAAAAGAGCAGTAAGCTTCGCATTCATTTCTTTGGCTCTTTCAGGATCTGATGTTGCTAAGTTTTTCGCTTCCTCAATATCCACTCTTTTTGACGCTCCTGTTGAGGTGTCATAGAGTTTATAAAGTTCGAATTCTGTTTTTCTTGGGTTCGGGTTGTTTTTATAATCGTAATTTCTAATCAACTTATAATCTCCTACACGCAAAGTACTTTGGTATGATGAGTGAGGGAAATGCCACATCATCGTTGTTCTTTCTTTTCCTTCTTTATTTAAAACCAATTTAGAATCGGTAGGATCTTTCAATAATAATGTAGACAAGTCATCTCCATCCAAATGTTTATTTTTTGGTTTTTCAATATCTAATAAGGAAAGAATCGTAGGATAAAAGTCAAGTCCGTTTACTACAACATCAGATTGAATATTCTTTTGAATACCAGGACCTGAAATTAGTAAAGGAACTCTAGTACCACCTTCTTTAGCATTTATTTTCCCTTTGTCTAACGGGTAATTATCTGTAATAATCTCTCCTGGATGTTTTTCCATCCCTCCATTGTCAGAGGTGAAAATGATATAGGTGTTTTCGCTTAATTTATGTCCTGGCCAACGCGGGTCATCAGTCGTTTCTAAATAATTAAAAACGTTACCTACGTAGTAATCTAACATTTCTACCATAGCACAGTAAAATGGGTTATTTTGACCTTTTAAATCCCAATGTTTAGGGTCCGTAGGATAATCGACTCCTAATTTTTTACAATATTTTTCTAAAAGTGCTTTGCTTCTTGTGTGTATTGGAGCATGAACAAGCCATGTAGCATAATATAAAAAGAAAGGATTTTCCTTATTCTTCCTTAAAAAACTCAAAGCATCTTCACTATTTTGATGATAAGGAAAACCGTTTTGATCCAATCTGTAAGGATCCGATACTTTTTCTGTAGCAAATCCTTGTAAACGATTTTTCATTCGTTTTGTAATCCCTATGTTTGATTTTGAGTCATCAAAACCTTGGTCTGTAGGTTGAGGATAAGATTTATGATTGTTTGCCATATGCCATTTCCCTACATGCCCAGTTTTGTATCCATTTTGCTGAAGCACTCTAGCCAAAGTCATTTCGTTTTCAGGCATACGTCCACTGTACCAAGGATCGATAATACGTTGTGTGTTTTTATTTGCATAAACAGTAGGGGGTGCACCACCAATAACATGAGTTTTTTGTGCCCTTGCAGGATGATTTCCACTCATTATGGCACATCTACTAGGTGCGCAAGTAGGGGCAGGAGAGTAAGCTTGCCAAAATTGTACTCCTTTTTTAGCGAAGGCATCAATGTTTGGTGTCTCGTAGGGAGATGGTTCGTCGATGTCGTAACATTTTACGTCTTGCCAACCTAAGTCATCTGTTAGTAAGAGTAGTACATTAGAAGCAGGCCTGTCTTTGATTAAATTTGTATTCTGAGCATTACAATTCATAAAGATTGTAGATGCAATAACTGCTATATAAGTCTTAAACATAATTAACTGTTGTTTTTAAAAATATATATAGGCCTATTTATGTAAAGAAGCCTATATATTTAAAGTTACTTAGAATATTTATTTAGATCTACGCGCTTTTAATATTTCATAGGCACGTTTTTTTCCATATTCTTTCTTTAGATTATTAACAAAAACAGCGTTTGTTTCATTAATTTTCTCTTTAAATAATTCAAGATTGTTCGTTTTGTGTTTTTTTGCAATCTTAAAATATTCTAAATAGTATGCATTAGAAAAATCGTTGTATGAAGCTTTTTCATCATCAGTTAAATTTACCAAAGCGTCAATTTTTATGATGTCTTCAGATGTTCTTGCTTGAGAACGTTCATCTAAGTCGTTTTGTGCATTACCAGTTATACTTAGTAAAATTCCAAAGATTAGGGTCAAAATTGTTTTTCTCATCGTATTTAGTTTTATTTTTTCAAAAGTAATTTTTTACTTAAAATTTATCTTGCTTAAATAGCTCATTTTTTTGCTTTAATCTGCGTATATATTTTGTTTTGTTAAAACAATATGTTAAGTTTTTTTATGTTTAGTATTTTGTTTTTCAGGTATTTGTGTGTTTTTTTGTATAGGTTATTTGTTTGTCTGATGGTAGTTGTTTGTTTTAGTTGTTTGTTGCTTAATTTTTATAATTGTTTTGAGAAATACTTCCGATATGATAAATTTTGTACTGAGTTTTGTGTTCTAAATCTTGAAAACTTTCAAAGTGAAAACAATTAATTTACATTTTATGTT
The DNA here is from genome assembly GCF_009796825.1 of Algibacter sp. L3A6. Taxonomy (GTDB): domain Bacteria; phylum Bacteroidota; class Bacteroidia; order Flavobacteriales; family Flavobacteriaceae; genus Algibacter. The sequence goes on along the minus strand of NZ_CP047030.1, from coordinate 4,330,084 downwards.
GCTTTTTAAAAGTAATATTTGAAAAACTTAACGTATGTTTTATCAAATGAATGAGTTGGTTTTGATTCTTTTGTTTTACTCTAATATTTTGATTTTGCACTAACCTATAGTTGTTTTTAGATCTTTGAAGTAGATGAAACATCTCAGGATAATTTAATTTTATACGCTTTACAGGTCTAGATTATATTAATAATAATTGGTGATTTCGAAGTATAAAAAAGTATTTTAAAAAAAGAAGCCAGTTAAGAAGGAGTCTGCTGAAAAAGTAGCCTTATCACGTGAACTAGTCTCTTTTTTTTTGACATCAATAATTTGTTTTTTTAGCTCTTTCTCGTACAACATCAATTGTTGAAATGGGATTAGATTTAGACAGAGTATGGGTAGCATCCACAATGATAGAGCTAGAGCCGATAATCCCTTTCTCAACACCAATATTTACGGTTTTGTTAATTAATAAATCTAATAGATTGGTATCCTTTAGGCGTTGTCTACGGATTTTTGTTTAAGTATTGGGATTGATAACTCCTTGTTCAGGTAACATTTCTTAAAAGTACTTGAAAGATATATCATATCGGGAACGTTCCACCATAGCAACATCTGAAAGGTGTAAATCACTTTTAATAACAAGTATTTGAATAATTTGACTGGACATTCAGCAACCCTGCCTTGGTCTGAATAAGTTATTCATAGGTAAAACCAAACTCGATTAAATCGTTAATTTTCCTTAATAAATTACCTTTTGGAACTACTAAGTAATCAAGTGAACTATATTAACTAAGAGGCAAAGTATGATATTGTGATAGCATAACTAAAAACACAAAAAGGAGAAGAATTTTGATAATTCTTCTCCTTTTATTTTATAATTAGAGTTTTTCAGTAGCCTCGTTATGAAGTCAATTATGTTTTGATGCAATGAAATATTTTTTCAAAAAAATTAGAGAATAACTACTCTAACTACGGCTGCGCTTGCAGGTGGTATTTTGACCTCTATAACATTATCTTTTACCACTCCAATTTTGCGCAGTGGAGTCCATTTTCCATCCCAACTACCATCTTCATTAATTTTCTCTCCACCTATGGTTACATCATCTTCTCCTCCCGAGATATCATTATTTCTTCCTCTCAAAAATATAATTTTTGACTTAGATGCATTCACTTTGGCGTCTAACTTGATCTGTACAACCTGTTCTTTAGCTTCATCACCATGTTCTTTATTAATAATGGTTACCGCTGCAATATTATCATCCAAGGTTGCGTAGACAGCAATATTTGTTGAAGGATTTTCAATTGGTAGCATTTTTCCATGTCCTCCTAGATCAAAAAGTTTCATTCCATAAGCCAATGGGCGTGCTTTGTAACCTTTTTTACTAGTAACAAAAACTGCGTATTTACAAAGACCAACTCCACTGGTTTTATCACCTGTATGAAAATCAATCCCTTCAGCTTTATGTGAGGTCCACCAATGTAGATAGTCTAGTCCCCATAATGCTGAGGCATAACTATCACTAACATCTTTTAATCCACTCATAGAAAAGCTGTTACTTTCGGTTAAGCGGTAACCGACCTCTGCGTCGGAAAGAGCTTGAGCTTGTGTTATTCTCTTGTAGACATTTCCGTATTTCTTGTGGATGGAAGGAGATAACATTTTATCACGTGACTCCACCTCGTTTTTAGGAATAAGTGCTACTCCTTTGGGTCTTCGTGGATTTTCATATGAAGATCCAAAAGGGTAGAAGTGTCGAGCTATTTTAACCATAGGTCCTTCGATATCACTGAATTCACGGACCATGTTGTTGTCCAATTCTGCGTTTGGGTTATGATCTGGACCACTAAAGACTGCCTCAGGATATTCCGCAATAATTACATCATGAATGCCTTTCCATTTGACTTTATAAACATCCCATTCTTTATAATAGTAAGGCTCATTTCCAATAGAAAAGCTGTTTAGGACATCAGAGTATTTTGAATGGATAAATTTGGCTGCTTTGGCTGCATTATCTTTATTGAAATTCTCTACTTCCGGTTCTCCTTTTTGATTCGTGTCTTTAAGACGTACTGAATATATTATCTCTGCACCAGCAGCTCTAGCAAATTCAAAACAGCTAGCAATTTGTTCTTCACCTGGTACAGCCTTTTTTGTATAATCCAAAGTGTTTCCTCCAAGACGTAGGTTTTTTATACCTAATGTTTTGAACATGGAAATCAAAGGTTTGTTATCGGGACGAAAATAAGGGATCTCATCTTTTTCAAGTTGTAACAGCTCTATTTCGTAACTAACACCTATTGAGGTTGGTGATATTACATGTTGAGGATTACTGGTTGAAACGGATACTGCAACAGGATCAGATTGAGCATTTGCAGTTACCCAAAATAACATACTGCAAATACTAATTATGTTTCTTAATTTTTTCATTAGAACTTTTCGTTTTATCATTAGTTTATTTATTTTGTTAATATATGTTCGTAAGCGATTCTCTTATTAGAAATTAAGAGGATTCATATTGAACAAGACAAATATAGAATTGATAAAAAAGTATCTATTATTCTAATCTGTTATTGTTTTGCTCTTTTTAACTAAGTACAATAATAGAGGCAGAACTATTTGCTTGTTTTATTTTTTGTTTGCTTACAGTATATGATGTTCTATATTAATTTATTTAGATCGACGTGCTTTTAATATTTCATTGGCACGTTTGTTTCCGTATGCTTTCTTTAATTTAGCAATGAAAATATTGTTGTTTTCAATAACTTTTTCTTTGAATAATTCTGGATTGTCAGTTTTATATTTCTGAACAATCGTAAAATGTTCTAAGTAATATGCATTTGAAAAATCTGGGTATGTTGCTTTTTCATCATCAGTTAGGTTTATTTCAGTATCAATTTTTACGATGTTTTCTTTCGTTAAATTTTTAGCACGTTCATTAAGGTCTGCTTGGGCCATAGCAGTAACACTTATTAATAATCCAAATACTAGTGTTAAGATTGATTTTTTAATGGTTTTGATTTTAGTTATTGTTAGTTTTTTATAAATCGGACTGTTTCATGATTTCCGTTTTCCGTTTGGATACTTAAGAAATACATGCCTGGTTGGTACGACGACATATTTATTTGATTTGTGTTCTTATATGAATTTATATGTTGCCCTAGCATAGTGAACAATTCTGCTTGTGTCACTTTTTCGCTCAACATTAATTCATTTTTTACTGGGTTTGGAAAAAGTTGAACTGTATTTGTTGCTGCTTCAATGCTATCCACTGATAATGCGTCTCCAATATTTACGTTAGCGGTTAAAGATTCAATATAGTATACGAGGTCTTCATCTGTTAATTCTACTCCATTTTCATCTATTGGATAGGTTTTGCCAGATACTGTAATAATAGTTACTCTATCATAGTCAATTAGGTTAGTTGAATTATAGGTGAATTCTAATGTTTCCCATTTATTGGTCTCTGTAAAATACGCTGTTGCGAATATTTGGTTTGTATTGGTATCTCCAGTTAAGTCTTGTAGATAGATTGATATTGATCGGCTATCATCATTTAAAATGTTGATTTCATCAATTGTTTCAGGTTTAAATAAGGCTCTTAGTCTAAACGTAATAGTTTCTGCATCCTGAATAGATCCTTCTTCAAAATTATATCGCATTTGAGCAAAGTGCCAAGGGTTCGCTGTTGTTTTTGTGAATTTTGTTGCTATGCCAGATGTTGATCCACTACTTGTTATATCAGTATCTAGTGATACATCATATAGTTTAGTATAGTCTCCGCCTACTCCGTTTATGTAATTGATTTCTTCAATAATAGTATTTTCAGTATAATTCAACCAATCATAATAAGGTTCTGGAGCAATATACTCAGGTTGTTCTATGGTCCCTCTTAAGTCATCAAAATAATAAACAGTTCCATTTGTAGTTGTGTCATCTGGAGCAAAAGCCAAAATAACTTGGTTAAAACCGCCTTGGGATACAATATCTAACGGAATAGTTTCATCTGTAAAATCAAATGTATAATCTACCCATGATTGTCCTGTGTTAATAGTTGTATTTTTACTAACACTGCTAACTTTGTAATCTATAGTAGCGTTTGATAAATATATTTTTATATTTTTATTAGGGATAGATGATAAATCTGAAACATCTAAATATATCTTTATCTTTTGTTTAAATATTGAAAGATCGGTAATGTTCTCGTTTAAATTAAAAACAATTTTGGCATCATCTCCCGATGTTTTTTCAAACTTGCCCACATTAGTACTTGTGTTTATACCAGAAGTATTGGGGTTTGTTGTACCATCTGTTAAAGTGGCTCCAGAAGTATTATTAATTAGTGTGTTAAACACGCCAGTTCCATAATTATACCAATCATAATCCCTAATTGCATATTTAATAACTGAACTATACATTGAACCATCAGTCGTATTATTTACATTTATATAGTATGCTTGGGCTTCATCTGGAAGTGTGGTTGTAATTATTCCTGAATTTGCTAAATTGTTTAAGTTTGCGGTTTTTGTTAACCATACATACTTATCATCTTCCTTACCCCATTGTATCGTATCTTTAGTGTAAAACAACAGAGCTTCATCAACTGCTCCTTCAAAATTATAGGTATAGTTTATGTTTCTATTAGTATCTATTGTTTCAGAAGTATATTCTAATGGTTTAACGGCATTGGTATTAAAACCAGTAACATAGTCGGCAAAATCATAAATCTCTTCAGGTGCTCTTCCAGCAACATGACCGTGTCCCATTAGGTTTTCTATTCTTAGAAATTTTTCAGGACTATTTGATGCCTCGTATGTTTCTCCAAAAATATTTAAAGTAAATTGTAAATCTTTATTACCATCTATGAAAAGCATTGGAGCTGCGTGCAAAGGTGTGTATAATGAAGGTTCCCAGTTTGCTAAATAAAAATCCTGTGCAGTGTTACTCATGCTAGCAAATTGAGTTGAGTAAATTGGAGACTTCGTTAAAAAACCACAGCCATAAACCGGAACAACAAAATCTAAACGATCATCTATACCTGCAATTACAGTATTTATAATTCCTCCCCAAGAAATACCAGTAATACCAATATTATCTTTGTCTACATGAGTTGTAAATGAATCATTTCTTAGTAAGCTATTCGAAAGCATTGAATTTGCAATGGCATGATAGAACCATTGATCTTGTAATGGGCCATCATTGTCTGAAAAGAATACAGGTTGAGAGGGGCCTGCATATTCAAAAGATTCATCATTAGGTGTAGTTCCTCTATTAGACATTGCTATTGCTATATAGCCTCTATTTACCCATTCTGCTACCCACTCGGTAAAAGCTCTTCCGCCACCTCCGTGTACTAATATTACGGCAGGGACTTTTTCATTTACTGTAAGGCCAGCAGGTTCACCATACCATGCAAATACTTTTGTTTCATTATTTCCATTTACAGCATTGGTATAAGGAAGCCCCTCGAAGAACAATCCTCGTATTGTACCATTAACAGAAATAGTGTTGTATGAATCATACTCTGTAGTGAATTCAAAATTTGGAGAGGTGTAAACGCCACTATTAGTTAGTTCTTGTTTTATATATTCTGGACCAATTGTAGCTTGTGAAAAAACTATAGTCACTAGAAAAAAGATGAGAAATGAGATGATTTTTTGCATACCTTTAATCTGAAATAAAAAAAGAAGTAAGTAAAAATAATTTTGTTAAAAGTAATTTTTGTTTCATGATAGTATGTTTTTATGAATTAATATTCATCAAAATTATACTAATCGCTACAAGTTTATTTGCTGTAATGTATCATTTTTTTGCTTAAATTGACTCTTTTTAAAGTGGTTACTAAGGGGTTAGTCCATAAAGAATTTTGAAATTTAAATTAATATTTATTCTTTAAAAATTCTGAAGGCGAGACACCATGTAGTTTTTTAAATGAAGTAGAAAAATAAGAGTTAGATTCAATACCAATTTGATACATGACTTGAGCCACATTAAAACCTTCGTTACTTTTTAGAAGTTCGGCAGCACGTTGTAACCTGTAATTTCTTAGATACACGTTTGGTACTTGACCAGTTAGTTGTTTTAACTTTCGGTAAAAGTGTGAAGTGCTTAGTCCTGCGTCTTTAGAAAGTTCTACAACTCCAAAAGTTGAATCTGATAAGTTTTTTTCAATTACCTGTATAATATTCGCTATAAATTCTTCGTCTTTTGTTGATAGTTCTAAGTCTTTATTTTTTTCCTTAGGTAGCAAGCTATTGTTAGCGAAGTATTTTTTTATTTTTACGTTGGACTCAATTAATTTATTGATTCTTAATTCTAAATGTTTTAAAGAAAATGGTTTACTTATATATTCGTCTGCTCCATGCTCGAGTCCTTTTATCAGGTTGTCATTGTCTCCTAAAGCGGTTAGTAATAAAATAGGGATATGACAACTTTCAGGTGCAGTTTTAATTTTTTCACAAAGTTCATAACCATCCATTTCTGGCATCATGACATCACTCACAATTAAATCAGGTTCTTTTACTTTTAATTTTTCAAGTGCTTCAAGACCATTGTTTGCAATCATAACGTTATACTTCAAAGAAAGTTCGGTCATTAAAAAATTCTGAATATCTAACTCGTTTTCAACAACAAGGACAGTATATTTTTTTTGATCTTGAGTATCCGATGATAACGGGTTCAGTTCATTTATTGTGTTTGATAATGGAACCCAGTCTTTGATGTAAGATTTTTCGATTAAATTAGATTCGTCTGGTGAATATTCTCCAATTTGTTTAGACGGTATTTTTACAGAAAAACGTGTTTCAACATCAGGGGTACTTCTAACCGAAACTTCACCTCCTAATAAATTAGTTAGAGATTTACAAAATGATAAGCCTATACCACCACCACTTATATCTCCGGCTTTACTTCCCAATTGATAGAAGCGCTCAAAAATATTGGTCAATTTTTCTGGAGGAATTCCTTTTCCGGTGTCAACTACATCAATATTAATTACTTTTTCATCAGAAATGAAAGAGATACCAGCTTCAATACTAATATTGCCCTGCGAGGGTGTGTTTTTAAATGAATTTGATAGTAAATTAAAAATAATTCTTTCAACTTTTTCTACGTCCAAAACAATTTCTTCGTTGGGCTCTGTTATTTTATAAAAGAAATTAATGTTTTTTTCAAGTGCATAATCTTCAAAAGCTTCAGTTGATGGGTAAATAAAGTCTCCTAATGTGCATTTAGAAAGATTCAGTTTAACATGTCCCTGTTCTGCTTGCCTGAATGTTATTAATTGATCTGCTAAACTTAAAAGGCGTTTCGTGTTTTTTTCGATTATATTTAAATATTTTAGGTCTTTAGTGTTTTTGTTATTTGCTATTATTCGCTCCAAAGGACCAGAAATTAACGTTAAGGGAGTTCTGAATTCATGAGATAAATTAGTGAAATAACGAAATTTACCTTGATTAATGGTTTCTATTCTTTCTTTATCCTTTTTTTCATAGATAAGGCCCTGTTTAAGTCTTTCATGTTGAACAAAATAAATGACGATACCTATACCTAGAGATATAAAAAGAATGAAAAAAAGTAAATAACTCCACCAGGTGTTATACCAATGTGGTAAAATTTTAACATGAAGCTGTTTATCTGTTGTGCTCCAAACACCATCGCCATTGGCAGCTTTTATTCTGAATATATAATCTCCAGCAGAAAGATTAGTATAGGTTACTGAAGTTTTACCAATTGGCTTTTCTGTCCAATTATCGTTAAACCCTTCTAATTTATAAGCTAATTTATTTTTTGAAGGCTTAGAAGTGTGTTTTACAGCTAAATTAAAAGAAACAATATTTTGTTTTTGGCTGATAGAAATACTCTCTGTTTCAGATATAGATTTTTCAAGTATAACTTTACTGTCTATCTTTTCATTAATTTTTACAGGTTTGTTGTTTATTAATAAAGATGTTATTAGAATTTCTGGAGGTTGGGTATTTAATTTAATGTTTTCTGGATTAAATATGGTTAGGCCGTTTAATCCACCAAAATAAAAATAGCCTGACTTTCCTTTAAAATAACAGCCTTGTCTGAAATTGTTATGTGCCATTCCATCTCTTACATCAAAAACGTTGATATTAGAATCGTTTATATTATATTTTATAAGACCCATATCGCTACTCAACCATAAATGGGATTTTTTATTTTGTAAAATGCCATAAATGGCATCATCTGGTAAAATATCGTTTTTTCTGAAATATTCTATTTTGATAGGAAGCCCTTGGTTGTTTAGTGTCATTTTATTTAATCCTCCACCAAACGTTCCTATCCATAAATGATTATTCTCCTTGTGAAGGGAAAATATGTTATCGTTACTTAATTTTATTTCGTCAATGCTATTGGCAATATACTGTTGCTCGATTGTTAATATGTTTTGTTTAAATACACCTTTTAAAAGACCATTATTCGTTCCAAACCAAAATGAATTTTTTCCTTCTTTGAGTACAGCATTTACTCGGTTGTCTTTTAAATCGGAATATGATTTAATCTTTAAAACTGGCTTAGTTTTATACTTTATTTCCGCCCAAGGGTTTTCTATTATTGCGATTTTGTTACCAGCAATGAGAATGTTGTTTTCATCAATTTGAATGATATTTCTTAAATTGTTTCGAAATGGCTGGTTTTCTTTATTTTGAAAAGTAACTTTTTTAAATTTGTTATTTAAAGGATTGTAAATGGTTAATGCATTATCTGAACCTAACCATATAAAGCCTTTTTGGTCTTCATAAATACAGCGCATGATATCACCTTCAATCCAGATTAATTGGGATTCTAAATTTTCAAATTGTAAATTACTACTATTTTTACTATTTATTATGGTTTTACTTCTAACTAAGGGCGAGTTATACCCAGATATCCATAGGTAGCCCCGCTTGTCTTCTAATATTGAGGTTATTAGGTTGTCTGATATTGAAAAATAATCAAACGGGTTGCTTGAATAATTGATGAATCGCTTTTGAGTAAGGTCTAGCTTATTTATACCACCTTGCGCAGTCCCTATCCACAATACGTTAAAATCATCTTGATACAGAGCATTAATTTGATGGCTACTTAAACCCCCTTCATTTTTTTGATTAAATGTAAAGTGCTCAAAATCGTTTTGTTCTTGATTATATTTATATAATCCATTATCAGTAGTGCCAATCCAAACCATTCCAAAATGGTCTTCAAAGATAGTGTTTATTTTTTCGGGAATGGACTGTAGTTCTCCGTTATCAAAAGACTGTATGATGTGTAACCTATTATTATCTATGGTTGCTTTATATAATCCTCTGTTAGTTCCTATCCAAAATAAATTATCAATAAGTAAAAGTGTTGTTATTCGAATATTGGTTAATTCATCGAAATTTGTAGTTAATGCTTTATTGTTTTTTAAGGATACACTTTTTAACCCGTTAGAGGTACCCAGAACTAAGTTGGTCTCATCTTTAAAAACAAAAGAATTAATAATTAAGGATTTTGATAAATTTTTCAAAATATTTTCGGACACTTCAAAAATACCGTTTTCAATATCTACTATCTCACAGGCGAATAAGTTGTTTTTTTTAGAGAACCATATACGACCTGATGGTCCAGGTTCTATATGTGTTATTTGGCCTTTTTGGGATAAAGGGATTGAGTAGAATTTTTCTAACCAAGGGACATAAATATTGAGACCTAAGTTTGTGCCAATCCATAATATACCTTGTTCATCTTTGAAAAGACAAGTGATATAGTTGCTCGATAAATTACCGTTAGTTTTAGATTGTGTTGTGTAAGTTTTAAACTCATACCCATCATATCTAATTAATCCATTAGGGGTGCCATACCATAAAAAACCATAGCGATCTTGTTCAATGACATTTATGGTGTTTTGATTAAATCCTTCTTTATTAGAAAAACGTTCAAAGTTTTGGGCACTCAAAAAAAAAGAATTAGACAGGCAAAAGCAAACCAAAAATATTGATAAAATAAATTTGAAATATTTAAATTCTTTGATCATCAAACTTGAAATTTTTTTTTAGTGACAATTTTTGTCACAATAGATTACATCAAAGATAAAAAAATTGCTGTTAATTAATCTTTTAAAAATGATTCTAATTTTTCAATCATTTGTGTGCTATCGCAGAAAAAAGGAATACGTTGGTGTATATCTGTGGGTACAATATCTAAAAATTCTTTGATCGCCACTTACTGCTTTTTCTCCTGCTTGCTCCGAAATGGCCGCAATAGAGTTAGCTTCATAAAGCAATCTTAATTTACCATATTTGTTTTTTGTACAGTTAGGATACATATATGCCCCCTTTTTACATATTTATATAAAAATCAGATACTAAAGAACCTATATGTCTTGCAGTATAATGACGTTCTTCTTTTTCTTGACAAAATTTAATATAATTTTTTACACCTTTTGGGAAGTGGGTATAGTTACCTTCATTAACTGAATAGATATTTCCAATTTTAGGGATTTGAATATTGACATGGGAAAGGTAAAACGATCCAATTGCTGGGTCTAGAGTAAAACCATTGACCCCTTGTCCTGTGGTATATACCAGCATGGTTGATGTACCATAAATAATATATCCTGCGGCTACTTGTTCTTTTCCTGCTTGTAGAAAATCCTAGAGTTCAACCGGTGTGCCTACTGGAGTTACTCTCCTGAATATAGAAAAAATAGTTCCTACTGAAGCATTACCAACACCAACTGCTGATATTGATTCTTTTTTTTGGAACACTTATACCAGTTGGTATTTGAATTTCATCCTGTTTCATTTATTATTTTAGGAACTCTTGGTTTGTTCTGTTTTAATAACCAACTTCTACTTTTACAAGAGTTACTGCAAAATTTTTGTACACCTCAGCGTTTTGGAATGTAATCACCACCACAGTTATCTATCTATATTTTTTTTAGTAAAAAAAGGCCAAATGTTTTAGCAAAATAAAAAAAGCCAAGAATAAAATTCTTGGCTTTCCCTTTGTTTACCTGTAGCGAGAATGGGGCACGATCCCATGACCTCCGAGTTATGAATTGAGAGCGTACTATGTCAAATCAATATGAATACCTTTAAAATTCATTAAAAATGAAGCTTTAGATTTTATTTAGTATTAAATGAAATCAATTAATATCAAAGAATGTTTTAGCAGCGTATAAATACACAGAATTTTATCTTTATTAAAAATCAATACTTATGGCATCAGTAACACCTTTTTTAGTTAAACGACCAAATTCAAAAAATCTACATCCTATATCAATTAGAATTATAAAGGATCGGAAGCCATCATATATTTATATTGGACAATCTATAAAGTTGAAGCAGTGGGATTCCAAAAATCGAAGGGTAAGAAAATCACATCTAGATCATTTAGAAATCAATCAGCTGATACTATCAAAACTATCTTAGCCAACAAAAGTTTGATTAATGCAGAGATTGAAGCGCAGGATTTATCTTCAAAAAAGATAAAAAATCAGATTGTATCGAAATATGATAACGATTTTTTTAAAGTAGCCGAAAGTTACTTGGTAAACATAAGAAACAGAAAGCAGTTTCATCAATTGGATATTGAAATTGGTCGTATAGCAGTGTTTAGAGAATTTCTAAAAAACAATCAACTTCATTTTAAAGATTTGAATGTTGAACTCCTAAAACAATTTGAACATTTTCTGTTAAGTAAAAGAAATTTGGTTGCACGTACTGTGGCTAATTATATGATTACGCTTCGAACTATTTATAATTTGGGAATAAGTAAAAGCATCATAAAGAAAGAATCTTATCCTTTTGGAAAAGGAAAATTTCAAATTAAGTTTCCCGAAACTAAAAAGATTGGATTGAATAGAGAAGAAATAAAGACTTTAGAGAATTTAAAAGGTTTAACAAAAGCTCAAGAGTATGCTTTATATGCATGGTTACTTAGTTTTTATTTTGCAGGAATTCGTATAAGTGATGTATTACAATTAAAGTGGGCAGATTTTTATGACGAGCGTTTACATTACCGTATGGCTAAGAATAACAAATTAGTTTCATTGAAGATCCCTGATAAAGTTACTAAAATTCTCGGTAAATTAGAAAGAGAAGAACATTCTGTTTATTTATTCAAGGAGCTAGAAGGTGTTAATTTAAATGATAAGAAACGCATAAGGACAAGAATAAAAACAGCGACAAGAAACTTCAATAGGAGATTAGAGCTTGTTGCAGAAAAAGCAGAAAAAGCAGGAATAGATAAAAAAATGTCCATGCACATTGCTCGCCATAGTTTTGGAAACATTTCTGGTGATAAAATTCCTATTCAAATGCTTCAAAAACTATATCGGCATTCTTCGGTTACTACAACTATGCTTTATCAAGCTAATTTTATGCGAAGAGATGCTGATGAGGCTCTTGATATGGTTGTTGATTTCTAAGGATATTTAAAAAAAACTTATTGGTTCGAGAGAATGAGGAACTAACCAAAATCTAATTTTTGTAGTGTTAGTAGGGGTAATAAAGGGGGTTGGTTTTGTACGCACCGAATTAAGCACCGCGTGATGAGCTGTTGTACATCACCATCGCTACGTTTTGTTAGTTCTTAGTTTAGTTTTATTTGAGTGGATATTAAAAGAACATGATTAAAACACTTTTTAGTATTATTGATTTAACCAAATAATATGTGTTATTTATTTAGTTTAAATTGTGTTTTTATTTTACCAATAATTTAAATTTTATCGCAATTTTGTATGTTCTTATTAAGAAAATGTATAATTGATGTTATCAAAATATAAATTATTATATTCGATTTTAATTAATAGTATTTTCAATTTTATTGAATCGTGGAGTCAAAAAAACATCTATTTTTAGTTATTATTTGCTTATTTGTAGGAATTGCTTTTGGGCAAAACGGAGGAAGTAATTCTAAACCATTAAAATTTAAGAAGCTTTCTTTAAAAGAAGGTTTGTCTCAAAGTTCTGTACTTTGTGTATCTTTTTGTTCTTCTGTCAATTTTGGGATTCCTCTACCTGGAAAACTGTTCTTTCCATAATCTTGTGATTCTCGTCTCCAGCGGTGCAATACCGAGTAAGGAATATCCAGTTCCTCACAAACTTGCTTGACATGACCTCGGGCATAGCTTAGTTCTACAGCCTTTTGCTTAAATGATGTACTGTAATTTCTGTCTTGTTTCTTCATGATTCAAAGTTAATTTATGTAACTCTAAATCTCGCAATCTAATGTCCAGTCTAATGTAGTAATTCCACTATTCCATTTGCACCTACAAGAGTTAATCAATGGATTAAAAAGAATAGAGCAACAACTTAATTGAATAAAGAAACGTGAAACTACTTACCTATAATACCTTTGTTTCAACTTAAAATCTATACCATATTATGAAAAAAATCATTATTCTTTTAACAATCCTTTTTTACAGTTACTTTAACAGCAAACGCACAAGAAGGTTACCCACAGCACGTAGTAAAACATGCTACTAAATATGTAGAATTCGTCGCAAGCAATATTAAGGTCACACCTGAAGAAAAAACAAAACTTTTAGAATTAAAACTAGAACAAAGCAGCACCGCATTCAAGGTAGGCAAAGAACTAAAAGGTAACGATGAAGCTATTGCAGCCAAAAGAACAGAGTCGTGGGATGTATTTCGAAAAAAAGTGATTGAAACTTTCGGTAAAAAAAGAGGTGCAGAACTTAATAAAGCAGGACGACGAGTTAAAAAGTAAACTTTTAGTATTGCTAAAAAATAATAATTACTTTAATCTTTAAAGAATTAGAAATATTCACTTAACAACCTGAATACCATTCTGAACCAATTTAGAGTAAATTATTACATACAAAAGGCAAACATATATCAGGTTGAGTGCAGTCAAAAGTTCTTCTAACCATAAATAATATTAGGGTTTAGACTGCGCTCAACCTGACCTTAAAGTAATATTCTGAATAGCAGTATTTTTTTAACCCATTATTAACTGAACTCAGTAAAACTTACAGCGTTTCAGTATGATAACACCTAAAGTGTACTCCTTATTTTAAATTCATAACAACTAAGATGTCTTTATCCATTACTATAAAGGCTTGTTTGTAAAATAACAATATACGTAGTCTAAGTCCACAAAACGCAATGTCATTATGAAAAAAAAACGTTTATTATCTAGCTTAATAGCTTTGTTTTTTCTGTTTTATACACAGGCTCAGGTTGTTTGGTACGAAAATGAAAGTAACACAAGTTACATTACATTATCGAGTGCAACTAAAGGAACTTTTTCAACAAATGAAGTAAATCCAGAGACAATAGGTGTTAACACCAATTCCGTTAGCTCAAAGTTTATAAGAGACGGACAAGTAAGTCCTTTTATTTATTTTAATTTACCGATCCCCGTTACTGATTTAGCGATGTATTCAATCTCTTTAAAGGCATACACATCAATTACAACAGCTAATTTAACAACCACCAATAAAAGAATTAGAGTCTATTTTAGAAACTCTACCATAGGTGCAAGCAGTGCAATTTATAAACAATTAAATTTTTCTTTAGGGGAAACATGGGAAGATTTTACTTTTATTTTTGACGGAACTTCAATACCAACAGATGTTGCTAGTGCAGGAGGATATGACCAAATTATGATAGGTGTTGCGTCTGGGGACACAACAAGTTTAACATCTACCAATTATTTTGATACTATATCCGGCACAACTTCTCAAGAAACTGAACCTAAAGCGGAATGGCTATCTGGATCGTGGGGCTTTTGGTATCAATTACCTGGTGGTATAAGATTAGACTCGAATCCTGCAGATTATGTTACAGTTGCGCAACAAATGGTTGCCGATTTGCCTTCCATGGGGCACGTAATGCTAAATTTTACACATTCTGCACATGGATATTTCTTTCTTTTAAGAGAAAATCCATATATAGATATTGCAACAGAAATCCATAGTGATATGGTACCAAGTTTGGTAAATGAACAGATCATTCTAGACGTAATTGAAATTTTTAAAAATGCAGGAAAAAAAGTAATTCTATACATTGCTACGGACGGACCATCTGCAAGATCTGGAACTCCAGATAATTCTACATATAAAGCAGCATGGGAAAATTATTACTTAAACACCCCATTATTTACAGGTACTGATGAAGAAAAAGAAGCACAAGCTTATCGTCTTTTGTGTAAAGGTTTTTTTGAAAGATTCAAAGATGCTGGTGTGGACGGCTATTGGTTAGACCATAGTAAAGGTCTTCCTGGAGAACTAGAAGATTTTGTTAAAATGATAACTAAAGTAGATCCTAACGCTGCCTTAGCTACAAATAATACACTTGATGATGGTAAAGTAGATTTAGATCCTGACTATTTTCAAGATGCGTATGGCAATGACTTATATGTAGATACTGATGATGTAAATGAACAAGTAGAGGTAAATGATGACGGCATCAATAAAGATTACAGAATTAAAAGATTTAATGCTTCTGACCCATACATGGATTTTACTGGTGGGCATCCTACGCCTTTGGCTCTTGGAGCTCCTCCAACCTCCTGGGCTTATGAAGAATATACTTTTCCTGATATGGTAGGAAATCCATGGGATACTTATAATGGCACTAAACAAGTAGTAAAACATGCTTTTATTCCTCTACGTAGCAGATGGACTGTATTTACTTCAGACTTTATGTTTAATGATGATGAACAAGCTTATCGAATTGTAAGAACATTAACAGATGCTGGTGCTGCAATTACATGGTCTGCAACTCTTGATGGTAGTTGGTATGATACAGATGGTAATATAATGCAAGAAGAAATGGATTTGTTCAAAGAAATAAATAATAGAATGGTGCAAAATCCTAAGCCAGATTATATTCCTTATTCAAGACCGAAAGGGGCTTATTTGGTTGGAGAATCACTCAGTATTAACAGTGTAGAGAAAACATCAATAACATTATATCCAAATCCTGTAAAAAGTAGTTTTAAAATTTCTAAAGAAATTGAATCTGTCCATGTTTACAACGCATTAGGACAAAAATTGATATCATTCTCAGAAAATAAAACGGAATACGATATTTCAAGATTATCAAAAGGCATCTATTTTGTAGAAACCATATTCGAAAATAAATTAAAATTAACCACACGTATAGTAAAAAAATAAGAATTAATTATGTTTAAAAGCAGTATAGTAATTATTATCAGTAGTTTATTTTTTAATTGTAATGCTCAAAAGCATAATAAAACATTTATTAAAGAAAGACCAGCACCTAACGTAGTACTTTTACTAACAGATGACTTAGGTTGGCAAGACGTAAAATGCTACGACATTGACGAACCATCTCCCTACGAAACACCAAACCTAGATGCATTCGCAAAAAAAGGAGTACAATTTTGGCAAGCGTATTCTCCCGCCCCTACTTGTGCACCTAGTAGATGTGCTATCATGAGTGGAAATCATCCTGCAAGAGCACAAAAAACACATGTTGTTGGTGGTGCACCTCCTACAGTTTATGTCAATAAAAACATACAACGTATTATCGATCCTTGGTACAGTGGACGTATGCCAGAAAACGAAATGACCTTGGCTCGAGTGCTACAGCAAAATGGTTACAAAACGGGTCATTCAGGAAAATGGCACATGGCTATCGATCACTCTGCCTACCCTCAACCAACAGATCAAGGTTTTGACATATCTACAGCAAATCGTGGTGTTACAAGTCCTCAAAGACCTAACAGACTAACGGACTTTGCCACTAATAAAGAATCTGACCCTTACCGATTGGATGAGAATGGTTTTCCTTTTCATCAAAATAATCAAGATGCATTAAACTTTTTAGAAGAAAACAAACAAGATCCATTTTTCTTGTATTATGCTACCTTTTTAGTTCATTCACCCATCCATACGAGAAGTAAGGCTCTTTTAGAAAAATACTGTAAAAAACTAGGAGTTGCTTTTCCAGCAGACCCTAAACATTGGGACTTAGAAGGACAGAACAACCCTTTTTATTGTGCTATGGTAGAGATGTTAGATTATTATGTAGGACAGGTTTTTAATTATTTAGAAACTACTGATGATCCTCGCTGGCCAGGACATAAATTAAGCGAAAACACTTATATTATTTTTACTTCTGACAATGGAGGTATGGAAAGCCATCCTGGAGAAGTTATTACAGATAACTACCCACTAGACAAGGGAAAAATAAACGCAAAAGAAGGAGGCACAAGAGTTCCTTTACTAATTTCAGGTCCTGGAATTAAAAAAGGTGTTCAGTCTGACGTTGCTGTAAACGGACTTGATTTTTATCCAACGATTCTTTCCTTGCTAAATATTGACAAACCAAAAGACAAAAATTTAGATGGAGATGATTTATCAACCCTATTGTTAAAAGACCCAACCAACTCTAAGTTAGTTTTAAATAAAAAAGGAAAAGAAAGAACCACTATGATGTGGCATTTTCCCCATTCTTCTTATCAAAGTACAATCCGTATTGATGATTATAAGTTGATTAGAAATTACGATTATAAAAATAACCCAAACCCAAGAAAAACAGAATTTGAACTTTATAAACTCTATGACACCTCAACAGGAACATCAAAAAGAGTGGATATTGAAGAAGCGAATAACTTAGCAACATCAGACCCTGAAAGAGCCAAACTAATGAATGATAAGCTTACTTCTCTTTTAACAGAAATGAAAGCTAGCTATCCTTCTTACAATCCATATTATAAAAAAGACTTAGAGCATAAAGAAACTGTACCTACAGCTATAGTTGCATCTAAAAATAAAAATGAAGTCACTTTTACCTATAAAGAAAATGGTGCAAAGGTGGTAAAAGCCAATTTAATTTATACAACTAATGGTGGACATCACTACGAAGAATGGTTCAAAGCAGATGCAAAGATAACTTCTAAAAACACCGTAATCGTTGACTTACCAAAAGGAACAACGCATTACGTAATTAATTTAATTGATGAACATAACTTTTTAGTGAGTTATCCAGAAATGCCTACCAGAAAAGAATTAACAGCTAAAAAAGAGAATTATTCTAAATATGCGATACCTAATAAATAACTTATATAGCAAATCGAAATATTTAAATTACTAATACATAGTAAAGATTCCTTTATGTTAAACATAAATCATTACCGTATTATTAATATTTATTCAACTTTAAAAATGAACAAACATCTAAAAAACAGTTTTATAACATCAAGATTCTCACTAATATTACTACTTATAAGTATTAGTAATATTTGCTTTTCTCAAAGCAGTTTAACAGCCGTAAATCAAGAATCTTATGACAACTATACTAATTCATATAATTATACCTATTGGAATAACAATTGGAAAACTTCTATTTCAGAAAACAGAAGTTTTACCAATTACACCAGTAGCTATTCATTAAACATAGATTATAAAAACCTTTCTATAAATAGCCTACTGGTTAACGAACATTCTTTATCAAAAAAACAAGGGTTCTCGCAATTAAACTCATCTATTTTTCCAACTAATTATAAAGGTGATATTAACTATGCCATTCTTCAAAATGGTGCTATTGTTTACGATAAAAGTGATACACCTACAAATACAGGAAGAAAGGATAGTCAATTAGCCGAATTTGGAAATTGGAGTAACAGACGATTTGTAAGTACCAATTTTAATGGAAAGCCATCTATAGACACTTATTACACAGGGATTGATTTTACTAATTGGCATAATCGTTTTAAAATTACTTTTCACGTAAAACCTACGGTAAATATTACCAATGGTCAACTACAACTATCTATTGATATTCCAGCAGAATACAACCAATACTACAAATCTGGTCAATTGCATGCTTACGCAATTAATAATAAAGGTTTTGTTGTAAAAGGGGGAGTTCTTGCAGAATCTGTAGCTATTAATGGTAATAATATCACCGTAACAACAACACAACAAGACTTACTAACTAATACTGCATATGAAGTAAGTATTGTATTCTGTGCAATTACAGAAAACATAGCTACTAAATACAAAGAAGCTTTTAGAGATGAACAAGAAATAAGTATTACAGCTTCACAAACATTACCTTCAGTTAAAAAAATATCAAACATCTCATATAATCAAGATGAAGGTATGCATTATATTGATATTCCCAAATACACAATGGGATATGGTAGTTGCGATACAACAGATAAATTACAAAGTATTAATTTAACGTTGGAAAATTCATCTTCTAAAGAACAAAGCGTTAAATTATGTTTCAGACAAATTCCCCCAGGTAATATAGTTGGTTTTAATTCGATAATTTGTAACAGCAATGGAGATCCATCAGGTTTGCCTCTTCAGGTTTCTAAAAACTGGCATGATACTACCTCACAATTTTATTCAGGTTCTTGGATTAAAGAATATACCGAAATAATTATTCCTGCAAACACAACAATGAATCTCGTTTACAAAAAAACAGGTGCAAAATGGGGGGAAACCTACACGGCATCTTCTCACCAATTATCAGTCGTTGGAGCAGGATTTCCTAGAGGAGCATGGTTAGAAGCAGCCTTAGGAAGTTTTGGAGAATCTATAACTCATTCTCCTGATTATGAATACGGGAAATCCATTGGTGCAGATGTTCGCCCTTTTTTAGTCACCAATGAAGCCTATGGAGGAAATTCTACAAAATGTGGATGGACAGGTAATGTTGGTGGACTTGACATTCTTGTTTATGAAGATAATACTGGTAACAGAAGTTATCACTCACAAGTAAAAACAGATTTTAAAGCATACTCTCCAAACTTAACCGAAACTTCAATTTCAGCAATATCTGAAGACAAAAAACTAAAGTTTGATTATACATTTCACATAAATAGATCCGATGATTTTACAAGAATTTATTACACAATAAACGTAGAAGCACTTGAAAATGCGGCCTTTAATCGGTTTGATATTTTCCAACTAGGAGGTGATTTTTATAACTATTTTAATACACAAAGTGTTGTTTACGGAAATGATACTGGTATGATTGGTAAGTTTACCCCTATAAATAATGGATCTAACAATTACACCACAAATGAAATTGCCTTAAATGGAGATAACCCGTGGTTATGGGCAGGAGATGGATTGTACAAAAAAGGAGCTAAAAACAAAAAAGAAATTGACACCAATAATGGTATGATTATCAGAAATTATTCAGCAACTTTTGGAGGAACTGAAAACAATACGCCCTATGTGATGGAAAGATCTAGTTCTAAAGGATATTCAGAAAAAAAAGAAATCAATCCTACTTCCTATTGTTTGGTAACACCTCCTGAGGTAACTTCTTTTACTAAAGGAGATAAAATAGCGCTGTTAGTAGAAGTTGTTGTACTCCCTAAACAAGCTGTAGATTATTATGGCCCTAATAAAAATTTCTTAAATGCATTAACTACTTATGGAAATTCGTATGAATTGTTATATAGAGAGTCTCTTGGTAACAAAATAAGAGCAACATCATCAACAAATACTATTCACACCTCTTACCCTTTAACTGTTGAAACTTCTAATAACACAGGACTTGTTACCCTTACTGGAGGAAAAGGATATGTTCCTATTGTTTTTTCTGGACTAAGTTCTGTGACAAACCCAGTGCTATGGAAATACTATCGTGGTGAATGGAAAGTTGTAGACCAATCGGTACATGGAAAAGATTTTTGGCAAACAAATTACAATACCGAAACAAAATTATTTAATTTGGTATACAATGTAAACCAGGACATTAAAAATGATGAAACAGCTGTCATTAAATACTACTTAGGTGAAACGCCTCCATAATCAAGAATTATTATTCAATCTTGGTTTGACGATGATAAATAAACTTCAAATAACGATTTAGAAAAAGCAGAAAAAACAACTTTCAGACTTCTAATATGAAGAAAATGATTAGTGATATTATTTAATTAGTTAAGCATATTCTAAAGTACTTCTGAATATTATAAGAGACGACTGTAATAGCTAGCTGCAAAAGCTTTTTTATTTTTAAATAAATTGAAATAAGCAATAAAAGAAGTAATTAGAGAAACAAAATAATGTGATTTCTAGCTAGTTTTACCCTCTATTAACATTTAAACTAAATATTTTATGAAAACAAAATTATTTTTAAGCAGTCTATTAACTTTATGTATTGGTTCGTTTACTGCAAGTGCTCAAACTTTTGATCAAACTTGGGTGGATTATGGAAACTCAGAATACTATGGGTCTGTAATTAGTATTGCATCTCAAGACGAACCAGGATCTTCTCTGTTTTATGATTATACTTCAGACTCGCCTGCGGTTCCCGCACCTACAGGTGCTGCAAACCAGACGGCATTGAAATATGTTAAAGCTAGTACAGTAGGAACTTCAGGAACTCCAAGCTTTACAGTTCAGCTTAATGGGAATTTAGACGATGCAGTAGTTTCCGCTACCATAGATATTAATGTAAAGGTTACTCTTTATATAGTTGCAGATCCAGATGCTAGTACAGGAGTAGACTTAACTGGTTTAGAAACTTCTTCAGGAGCTGACATGAGGTTTACATTGCAACTAAAAGATTCTGAAGGAGTAGCTAAGACAAGAACAAGTGCAAGACCTTTAGGTGCTAAGATTGATTTTAATACGGGGTGGCAAGAGTTAGATTTTAAGGTTCAAATTAGAACTCAAGATGCTACAAATTTAAACCAATATGATCAAGCGACACTTGTTTTAGGTTCTACTACAACAAAGCCTGGTGGAACTCTTAAGTATTACACAGATGGCACTAACTTTTTAGAGGAAGACGTATCTATTTATGTTAGTAGTATATTATCTGATACTGCGTTAGATGCAACTTTATTATCTACTAATAACGATATTAATAAAACTGAGTCACTTTTGTTTTATCCTAACCCAGCAGAGGATAAAATATTTTTATCTAATAATGTAGAATCGGTTAAAATTTTTAATACAATAGGTTCTCTAGTTAAAGAGTCTAATGTAAAGCAAATAGATATAAGTAGTTTTTCTAAAGGTGTTTATCTTATTGAGATGGAATCAGAAAATAGTCAAAAAACGGTTAAGCGTTTTGTGAAAAAATAAGAAAGAGTAAATAAGAAATGAGGTTTTGTTTATAATTATAACATAACCTCATTTTTATTATAAAATAAAATATTATAATGAAAAGAATATATTTAATTAGTTTGGCGTTGTTGTTTTCTTACTCCATAAATGCTCAAAATTGCTCCGAAATATGGTTAGATTATGGAAATGGTATAAAAAACATGGAGTTAGCAAATATATCAAGTCAAGATAAGAAATTGTCTAAAGATGATTTTAGTTTTATATCTGCCACTCCATTAATACCTAATTTAGAAGGGGTTAATACACATAAAGCATTTAAGTTTACAAAAAATGCAAAAAGCACATCTGGTTTTCCATCTGTTACTTTTAAATTTAAAAATAATCTAGAAAGTAAGAAAATTGAAGATATTTTACTTGTTAATTTTGAAGTAAAAATATATGTTTCAGTAGATTTAGATGGTTTGGATTTAAGTTCTGTGCCAAAAGAGCAACGTAAAATTGTTTTTGTTATTGATGGAGATGATGTTAAAAGAAGGTACAAAATATGCCATTTAAAAGATTTTAAACCCGGTTGGCAAACGCTTAAGGTGACTTTTGAAGTCGATAATGAATATGCATCAAACATAAACGAGTATACGCAATTTAAAATTGTTTTTGGAAAGCCACTTACAGGGCATTCTAATGGTAAAAAATACTATACAGTAACTGAAAATCCTTCATCTGATTCTGATTACTTAGCAGAAGAGATTGATTTTTATATTGCTTCAATTAAATCTAATATAAAGATTAAATAATTTAAAATTAACATCCCAATTCAATAACTTCTAAGTCTTTGAATTTATTAAAATCCTTCTTTTAAGGGAAAATATTTGCTCTAGTCTAGTAAGATAATATAGATCTTTCTACAAATAAATGATTATGAAAATATTGATAGTTAAACTTGTGTTTTTGTTAGTTGTCATTACCACTACTAAAGTACAAGGGCAAAATTCCTTTTTTAATGTTTTTGATAATCTAGGAATCAGTCCAACGCCAACGCAAGGAACAAGTGCTTTGTCATTAACTACTACAGATGATAGTTGGACAGAATCAGATTGGTATCCAGGTCAACCTTGGACTGAAGATGATGTTTTTCATACGCAATTGAATCATACATCAGATAATCTTGATTGGTCTATTAGAATAGGTAAAGGAGGACAATTATATTCTTGGATTTTAGAGGGTACAGGGGAGTTAATTCCACCGCAAGCAGGTGCTAGAGGCGAGAGTCCTTGGGTAGATGATGTGGTCCTTCAAACATGGAGAGATAAAATAAATCATGATGATAGTGTATTGATGGATGGTATTCCTTACGCAAATGGATTTGTTCATGGAGCTGGTATGTATGTTCGTACAGATTTTGATCCTGTTATGGATCCCGAAACTCCTTTTTATCATCCATTATTTACTGAAAAATTTGATAAGGGTGATCGAAGTTATACTTGTGTTAATTGGGGTCCTGTTGTAAAACCAAGTATAAATAGAGGAGATATAATGTTCTACCACAAATATCGTCATATAGGCGATAATGTGTTAGAGATTACCTATTACGGATATAATTTTGGATCTAATACTTATGGAGACATTGCTATGCCTTGGGCTATGATGCGTCTCTCAGTATTTGCAAACTCTATAAAATCTATGCCTGACGGGGTTAGTTTTGAGCAGTTTGAAGGTACTTATCCGACTCGATTTAATATCGCCGATGCAGGAGGTTGGGTAGCCAAAACAACGCTATTAGATGAAAATGGAATGGACAACCCTTCTGCGTTAACCATAAGTACTGTTCATGGCTTGGATAAGCATTATGGAGAAAGTTGGCAACCTAAAAAATCACTATGTAGTATTGGTATCTCTGGGGTTCCTAATTCCACCAGAGATATTACTATTATGACGGCTTTTAACAACGGCACAGACGTTGGGCCAGGTAGGGGCTTTTTTAAACGTATTTATATGGTTTTGGGAGAACGAGATGAAGTTATTCAAAAATCGTATGATTTAGTTGATAAGGTAGAATATGGTATTGTAGACATTAGTAAGGAAGCATCTGAAATGTTGCCACTTTACATTACTAGTGTAGATGATCAAAATATTTTCACGAATTCTATGCCAACAACAGATTCTGAACCGATAGCATACACTTATGCCCTTCCGGTTACAAACTCGGTGCCTTTATTTTTGATAAAAGACAATGACACTGGTAATTATAATTTGACTACAGATCCCTATGCTATTTGTGGAAGAAAAGAGTTTATACATCCGGATTTTACAGATAGAGATATCTATCAGCCTTATGACGGAAAAACAGAATGGGTGGCTATGTTAGGCTATATAATGCCTGAGAGTGACGAAAATTCACAAGTTGGTACAGACAATATGGTACTCCTTTCAGATGTAATTTGTAACGATTGCTTTATTCCAGGAGAAAAATTCAATTCTAATGAATTATTAATAAGAGATAATAGTGAAATTATAAGCTCTTTTATGATACAAGAAAACGAGACTGGTTTTTGTTCCGTTGATGGGGAGATTAATGATAATCAACCAGGTTACACAGGAGATGGTTTTGCCAATACTGATAATGCAGCTGCGAATGGTATAGATTGGCAAATATCTGGAGATGAAGGTTCTTATACGTTTACATGGAGACATGCAGCTACAACTAATAGAATAGCTAATTTATTAGTAAATGGAGAGCCTATATTAAATAATATAACGCTTAGTTCTACAGGGAATTGGGCGGTTTGGGGAGAAACCTCTGTTACTGTTAATTTATCAGAAGGAATTAAGGATATAAGATTGGAATCCGTGAGTGATACGGGTTTGTGTAATATTGATTACATGAATGTACAAGGTCCAAATGCTACTACTGCTGCTTCATGTGAGCCTCTTAGTAATAGCAGTATATATTTAGAGAAGGAAAATGCTATTCGGGTATACTCAAATCTATCTTCATCAACATTTACGCTTTCCGAAAACGTAGTTCAAGTAGAGGTGTATAATATGAATGGACAATTGGTTAAGAGTTTTCCTAGGAATGAGAGGAACTTTGAAATTTCTGAATTGTCATCAGGGGTGTATCTTTTAAAAGTTGTTTCAGAAAATGGAGCAAAGGAAATATTGAAAATAATAAAAGTTTAATATTTCACGAAATACAAATCATTTTATTCGATTTAATATTGTTTTAAGTGTTAAGGTGTTGTATATGAGTAGTTACTCAAAAAAAAACACCTAATGAAACCAGTTTTTATATTTCTGAATTTTCAGTAGGTGTTTGTTTTGTTGAAGTAATTCCCAAGAATGAATTAAAAGCAATATTTAAAGTAATTAACATTAATCAAAAGTTATGAAAGTTATGAAAGTTTTACTGGTACTATTTAGTTTTTTTTTATTAACTAATACTTATGCGCAGCCTGCAGGTCCTGGTGATTGGTCTAAAGTTCGTTTATATGGTCATGCATATCGAGCTGAGGATTTTACAGATGAGCAATATGAATTTATTAAAGATAATTACTACATGTTTGGTGTTGCTAAAGGAAATGCTAGTGCCATTTACGGGTTTGGAAATTCAGATGAAGCATTGGCAGTGACAGCAACTAAGATTCGCCAGAACAACCCCAGTGCTAAGATTTTATATTATTGGAGTGCTAATTCAGCTTATGACTTTAACTATTCTAGTATAGATAATATAGTTTCCACTAATCCTAATTGGGTAGAAGAAGATGCTACAGGTGTACTACGTTGGACGTACCCAACTACAGAAGCACAAAATTGGTGGGTAAATACTGCTGATAATGTTGTTGATAATACGGATTTTGATGGCGTGTTTGCAGATGGTCTTTCGGGGGCACAGATACGTAATGTGTTAGATCCTATAAAGGAGAATTTAGATAATATGAATTCTTTTGTGCTTTACAATGGCTATTATGTTAGGCAATGGTTAGAGATATATGCAGACTCAAGTGTTTTAGATAACGCAAATGGAGTTTTTGTAGAAGTGTTTTTTAGAGGTACAGTATTTGCAACAGCTACAGCGGAAGTTTTAATGGATGCATTATTAGAAATCCCCAACGATAAATATATTATTTGTCGAAGCTCTGCTGGAGAATTTGGTTTAACTCACGATTTTTCTTTAGCAGCATATTTAATAGTAGCAAACGACAACACATTTTATTCATGGGGAGGAGATGAAAACTCTTATGTTGCTGATGATACTCTTGCCTATTGGACAGATGATTTTTCAAAAGAAATAGGTGAACCTTTAGGAGTTGCTACTAAAAATGGTTATGTATATACTAGGGTATTCGAGCATTGTTTGGTAGAAATAGATATTGATAATAAAACATCATCAATTATTTGGGGGCAAAACAATAGTCTTAATTCAGATGATTTACTTATAAACGAAAACGAGGTCGGATTTTGTTCTGTTGATGGGGCGATTAATAATAATCAACCAGGTTACACAGGAGATGGTTTTGTTAATACAGATAATGCAGCAGGTAATGGTATCAATTGGCTAATATCAGGAAGTGCAGGTTCTTATACATTTACATGGAGACATGCCTGTCCAAGCGATAGGATAGGGAATTTATTGGTAAATGGAGAGTCTATTTTAAATAATATAACACTTGACGGTACAGGGGATTGGGCAGTTTGGGAAGAAAATACTTCTGTTACTGTTAATCTTCCAGCAGGAATTAAAGATGTAAGATTGGAGTCTGTAAGTACCAATGGTTTAGGTAATATTGACTATATGAAGGCTGAAGGGCCTAATGTTACCGCTGTTTCATGCAATAGTGGCAATATAAATTTTTTCACAATACAAGAAAACGAAACCGGATTCTGTTCTGTTGATGGAGCGATTAATAATAATCAGCCAGATTACACTGGAGATGGTTTTGTTAATACTGATAATGCTACAGGTAATGGAATAAATTGGAAAATATCTGGAGATGCAGGTTTATATACCTTTATATGGAATCATGCTTGTCCAAGTGATAGGCAAGGCGAGTTGTTTGTAAATGGAGTATCTGCTATAGGAGCAATTACATTTAATAAAACAACTGGATGGAATATTTGGGAAGAAAACACTTCTGTGACTGTTAATCTTCCAGCAGGAATTAAAGACATAAGATTGGAATCTATAAGTACCAATGGTTTAGGTAATATTGATTATATGAAAGTTGTAGGAGCTAATACTGAGCCTGTTTTATGTAGTAGTATAACTTCTTTTACAATACAAGAAAACGAGATCGGATTTTGTTCTGTTGATGGGGCGATCAATAATAATCAACCGGGTTACACAGGAGATGGTTTTGCCAATACTGATAATGCATCAGGTAATGGCGTAAATTGGAAAATATTTGGAGATTCGGGTTCGTATACATTTACCTGGAATCATGCCTGTCCAAGTGACAGACAAGGAGAGTTGTTTGTAAACGGGGTATCTGTTTTAGATGCAATTACATTTAATAAAACAACAGAATGGAATATTTGGAAAGAAAATACTTCTGTCACTGTTTATCTTCCAGCCGGGGTTAAAGACATAAGAATAGAGTCTATAAGTACCAATGGTTTAGGTAATATTGATTATATGAAGGTTGAAGGTCTTAATGCAAATGCTGTTTCATGTGGGGTTAGTAGCAAGACAGATATAGCTGTAAGTAAAAATGGTACATCTCTAGAGAATGATAATGCTATTCGAGTATATTCAAATCTATCGGAATCAACATTTACACTTTCAAAAAATGTAACTCTAGTAGAGGTGTATAGTATGAGTGGACAGTTGGTTAAGAGCTTTCCGAGGAATGAGACTAACTTTGATATTTTAGAGCTATCATCTGGAGTTTATGTTTTAAAAATTGTTTCTGAAAATGGACTAACAGAAACGTTTAAAATCATTAAAAAATAATTATCCAATATGAAGACAGTTTAGTGTAAATTGTTTGGTTTTCAATATAGAGTGGTTACGATTATGTAGTCTAAAAACGAGAAACCTTGAAGGGAAATAGAATATGAAAATCCCTGCTTTTAAAAAGTTATTTTGGGTTGACTAGTTTTAGTTAAGTAGAATGTTTGAATAAAATGAATAAATATAAATTATGAAAAACAATTTTTCAAGAAAAATAACCTTTTTAACACTTTTTTTATGTGCTTTTGTTATTGCGATGAATGCACAAACAAAAGTTATAAATGGCATAAAGATTACTGGTGATACCCCTTGGGTAATTACTGATGCAGATTATAAAAGAATGCCAATACAAAAGGCTATAAAAGATGCCGAAAAGGATTGGTATAGAGTTTTTGGTTATCCACCTGTAATTTTTCATAACAATTCAAGCAGTAACTGGGATGGTCCAGTTATTGTATTTGGATCTTCAAAAAATATTAAAAATTTAACAAACGTTAAGCTTCCTAAAGAGAAAGAGCATTTTCATATTTTTTTAGATAATATAAAATCAAAAAATAAGAACGCTGCCATTTTTGCTGCTGGAGCAGATGATAGAGGAACTATTTATGCTATTTATACTTTTACAGAAAAAGTTTTAGGGATAGATCCTATGTATGTTTTTACAGACCATATTCCAAAAAAGCAATCGGAAATAGTAGTAAAGGGAGACTTTGAAATCAAATCTAAAAAGCCAACATTTGAGTATAGAGGTTGGTTTATAAATGATGAAGAGTTGCATGATGGTATGCACCGCGATCCTTTAGGAGGAAATGTAATTGCATCAGAGTGGATGGATAAAATTTTGGAAACTTTGTTAAGAACCAAAGGAAATATGATCATTCCTGAATCTGCACAATATCCAGATGCGAATGTGTACGATTTATGTAAAAGAAGAGGGGTTGCCGTAAATCATCATCATGTGACACCTGTTGGTTTAAATATGATGAATTGGCCAAAGGATGTTCCTTTCTCATTTATTACAGAAAAAGAAATTTTGTTAGATGCTTGGGAGAAAGCAATAAAAGTACAAGCTGATAAAGAAATTGTTTGGACTATTGGTTTTAGAGGAGAAAGTGATGGTGCTTTTTGGCTTAGTGATCCTGCAGCTCCAAAAACGGATGAAGGAAGAGCTAAGGTGATTGCAGAGGCCATGCAAGCACAAACAGATATTATTAGAAAGTACCAGCCAGATGCTACCATTGTAGCTGCACTTTGGAATGAACAAGGAGCATTTTACAATAAAGGATTATTAAAAATACCTGAAGGAGTGACCAAAATGTTTGCTGATGATGGTCGTGGTTTTATGAGAGATAGTGGTGGGAAATACCTAGAGAAAGGAGATGGTTTATATTATCATGTAATGATGATGATGTTAACACAAAACCGAACTACAGAAGGTGTTCCTCCTGCACGTTTTTATAAAGAATTAAAGCGTTATGTAGAAAAAGGAGCTACAAAATATGCGGTAATTAATGTGAGTGGTATTCGTCCAGCAGCACTGTCTGTTAATGCGATGAATGATTTTTTATGGGATGCAACACCTGCTCTTAGTAAATCTCCTGAAGCATCTATGAAAGATTATTTAATGGAGTGGTATACTAAAGAATTTGGGGAAGAATTGGCTTCAAAATTAACAGATATACGTTTACACTATTACAATATTCCTTATATGCGAGAAAAAATGCCTGCAGGAGATAGATGGGTAGGAGCTCGAGGTGAGCACTTGTTACAGTATCTAATACAATCGGCATTGCAACGTTTTGGAGATGGAATTGCCAAAGGTGAAACTATTGATGAAATGATAGAAAATACAAAAGGTAAAAAAAGAATGAATAGCCTGGCTCAAACAAAAGAACCTCTAGCCGAAACAGCAGATTTCTTTCCTAGTTTATGGAAATCAACCTTAAAAATAGCTGAGGAAATTCCAGAAGATAGAAAAGATTTTTATCAAGCACATTTTACCTATCAAGTTGCGGTTCACATGTACTCTGCAAAAGCATTACAAATTGTGGTAGATGCATTAGAAGCATATAAACCAAATCTAAATCAACAAGATTTTGCAAATGCTATGGAACTTGCATTAATAGAAATTGAAAAAATAATTGAGGAAGCTCACAAAGCGGAATATGGTAAATGGGATACTATGTTTATGCATGTTCGTTTAATGGATATATATAAAACACGTTTGCAATTAAAAAGTGTTATCGCAAAAATACGTAAGCAGCCATATACTTCTGAATATAGAGGGTACAGGAATGGGTCTTTTTGGAAATCTGCGCATGAATACATGGATCATGGTGATGGAGTATTTCCATATTTTCATAAGTATTCAGGTAGAGGTTTAGAAGTGCTAGAGGAAAAATAAAATTGAGTACCCGAGTTGCAACGAATAAATATTTATGGGATAAAAAATGGACTCGACTATGCAAAATTGGAATGGTAAAAGATGATGTTATAGAGATCAAAATGCCTCCCGCTAGGGCTGCAGTAATTAAAATAGCTATTCGTTAAAAGAATATAGAAAATATATTACTATTTAATTTGGACTTGAAAAAAAAAGTTGGATAATTAAAATCATTTTTAAAAAATTATTAATCTCTATTTTTATCTTTGATGTATTCTGCTAATAAAAATAAATTAAAACTAAAAAAACAAGTTTAATGACTATAGCTCTAAAACATATCAAACCAATTTTATTAATTATTTGCATATGCTTTAGTTTATTTGGTTCATCTATTTTAAGCGCTCAAAATTTCGAGAAATTTTCGAATGAAGAAGGGTTTAATCAAAATACGGTAATTACAATAACCAAAGACCGTTATGGTTTATTATGGTTTGGTACACCTAATGGCCTTATAAAATATGACGGATATGATTTTACAACCTATACCACGCAAAGCAAAAGCGACGGGAGCATATCAAGTAATTACATTACACATTTATATAATGATCCTTCTGGTTTATTATGGATAGGTACCAAACAAGGAATAAATGTATATGTGCCCTGGCTTGAAAAATTTCATACCATACCTATAGATTCTAAATTAAACATTAGCCATATTAGCTCTGGTCCTAATGGAGCAATTTGGTTCTCGGGCGAAAATAAATTATATGCTTGCAATATTGAAGATGTTATTGATGGCGTTTTTAAAGTATCAAATATTTCTTTAGATGCTTACACCAACATAGCTACTATAAAACAATTCAGTTTTACGGATAACAACGCACTGCTCTTAGCTACTTCTAAAGGTCTTAAAGAAGCTTTTTTCAGTAAGGAATCAACAGGTATTAATTCAAGAATTGAAAAAATAATTGATTTTGAAAATTTTCATAATTACAATATTTCTACAATAAAAAACATAAAAGACATGCTTTGGATAGGGACCTTTGATGGTTTATTCAAAACAAGTTTTAAAAATAGTCGCATACAAATTATTCGTAAATATGATATTGGTGATATCAAATCCCCTATAAGAATAAATACTATTTTTGAAGATAACAATGGTATTGTTTGGGTTGGAACAGAAAAACATGGTCTTTTAAAATATCTAGAAAAAGAAGACAGGTTTTTAAACTACCTATATACTTCAAAAAATAAAAATGGACTGAGCAGTAATATTATCAATGCCCTTTATCAAGACAATTATGATGTTTTATGGATTGGAACAGGGCAAGGAGGTATTAATAAATTGGACATTGCTCAAAAGCAATTTATTAACTATTCAAAAAACCCATTTGACAAACACTCCATCTCTGATAATTTAATAAATTCCATTTTGGAAGATAGTAAAGGTAAATTATGGATCTCCACATATAATAAAGACTTATTTAGAAGTACTGAAATAATCAATGATAAAACCGTAAACAACATTAAGTTTGAAAATGTATTAAATCAAAATAGTTTAAAAGAAGACTCTGATATAATAACAAATATATATGAAGACAAAGCAGGATATATCTGGTTTGCTACAGATTCAAATATAATGGTTTACAATCCTTTAAAAAACAATTTTAAACATGTTGATTTTAAACATAACGGAAAAATAATTCCTAAACAATTATACCATATTATCCACCAAATAGATGAGAACCATTTACTTTTTGCAGGTAATCAAATTACAATAGTAGAAAATCCATGGACTAGCATAAAAAATAAAACAGATCCTGAATTAGAAGTTAAAAGCATTTTAGATTTTGATTATAAAATTGTATTTCAGACCCTAATAATAGACAAACATAAAAAACTATGGTTCGGCACCAATAAAGGTTTGCTGTATGGAACTTTTGATGGAGAAAAAATCAATATTGAGAATCAAATTTCTGATGAAGGAAATAACAGATTGAAATTAAGCTACTCAACTGTTTTCTCACTCTATGATGACCCTAAGGGCAATATTTGGGTTGGTACATTTGGTGGTGGGTTAAATAAAATAACTTTAGATGATACTGGTACGCCAATTAAAATAGATTATTTCAGGAAAAACGATATTTTACCAGATGATGCCATTTATGGTATTTTACCAGAAAACGACACCAACCTATGGCTTAGTACAGATATGGGATTAGTTAAATTTAATACTGAGACTACTAAAACAAATGTTTACGATGTAAGAGACGATGGTTTAGCTCAAAACAATTTTAGAAAAGGTGCATATTTTAAAGGTTCATCTGGCTATTTTTATTTTGGAGGATTAAATGGTTTAACACTTTTTAAACCTAAAAATATTCAATTAAACACCACGCCTCCAAAAATAATAATCACGGCTTTACTTGTAAATAATAAAGTAATAAAAATTGGTGAGAAGCTTGATGATAATGTTGTTCTAAATAAGTCCATTTCAGAAACAGAAAGCATTTCTATAAGCCAAAACGAACACATTGTTGCTTTTCAATTGGTAGCAGAACACACCTCTACGCCATCGAAAAATAAATTAGCTTACAGACTAAAGGGGTTTTACGATACTTGGATTGAAGATCCAAACGGAAAAACTACAGCAACCTATACTAATCTTTCTGCGGGCGATTATGTGTTTCAGGTAAAAGCCTCAAACGGTGATGGTGTTTGGAGCAACGAAATAAAGAGCTTAGCTGTTGTAATTTTACCACCATGGTATCAAACTTGGTGGAGTTATTTGCTTTTTGTTTTACTAACCGTTTTAATATGTGCTGGTATTATTATTTATTTTGTTCAGCATGAAAAGCTAAAACAGCGCTTAAAATATGAACAACTCGACAAAGAACGATTGGACACCATAAACCAAGGGAAATTTAGATATTTTACCAATATATCACATGAATTTAGAACACCACTTACGTTAATTTCAGGACCGTTAGAACATATAATTTCCATTAATAAAGATTCCGAAAAGACTAAGTATTTAGCTATTATTCAAAAGAATACCAAACGGCTACTTAGTTTAGTAGATCAATTAATAACCTTTAGAAAAGCAGAGCAAGGTTATTTAGACTTAAATTTTAGTCAGAATACTTTAGGAGGTTTTATATACCCAACTACAGAAGCATTTGAAAATTATGCTACCGAAAAAAACATAAATTTCTTTTACAAAGTTAATTCGCCTAATGAATACATTGTAATAGACACAGAAAAAGTAGAACGAATCCTTTTCAATTTACTATCCAACGCCTTTAAAAATACACCTGCCAACGGAAACATTAGTATCGAATCTGATATCATTCATAAAAACGGAACAAAAATGATACAAATAGATGTTATAGACAATGGTAAAGGGATACCTGCAGAAGATTTGGATAATATTTTCGAAAGATTTTACCAATTAGGAAATAATGAAAATAAATTAAGTGGAGGTGGAATAGGTCTTGCATTTTGTAAATCGCTTATCAATTTATTTGAAGGAGATATTTCTGTAAAAAGTGAACCTTTTAAAGAAACCAGGTTTACAGTTTTAATACCTATTGGCAACATTGAAGATTATAATAATATTGAAGTAAACACCACTACAAAATCATTTATTAAAGATTGGGTACCATTATCAACCGAATATAAAAATGAAACTTTAAATGATGAATTAAAGGAACACCATTTATTGATTGTTGAAGACGAAGAAGATGTACAAAACTTTTTAACCAGTACACTTTCGAGAACATATTCTATTACCTTAGCAAATAACGGTTTAGAAGGCTTAGAAAAAATAAAATTAAGAGAACCAACCCTGGTAATTAGTGATGTTATGATGCCAGAAATGGATGGATTTGCTTTTTGCGAGAAAATTAAATCAAACACTGAAACATGTCATATCCCTGTATTACTGCTCACGGCATTAGGTACTAACGAAGATATCATTAAAGGTTTAGAGTTTGGAGCAGACGAATACCTAAGCAAGCCTTTCTCTATAAAAGTTTTAAAATTACGTATAAAAAAACTGATCGAAAATCATATTAGAATAAAAGAACATTTCAAAAAGAACAGTTCAATTCCGAAAAAAGGAATCGAATTATCTACTCGAGATAAAGCATTTTTAAGTGATATTATTGAAGTTATAGAGGGAAATATTTCAGACACTAATTTTGGTGTTGTAGAATTATCAGCAAAAATGAATTTAAGTACTTCTCATTTTTATAAACGACTAAAACAACTTACAGGTCAAATTCCCAATGCTTATTTGCGAAACTTTAGACTACAAAGGGCCGCAGAATTATTGAATAAAAATGATGGCGCGAATATTAATGAAGTGATGTATCAAATAGGTATTAGTTCTAAGTCATATTTTTCTACCTCGTTTAAAAAACTACACGGTGTCACACCTTCTGAATACTCAAAAAAATCCTAATTAATTCACAATCCTTTTAAAATTATTTAAAAGTAGTTTTTTTTTAGAGTATTTATTGTCTCTCTTCCAAAAACGGGGAATTTTGTTCTCAAAGAAACGACTAACCAATTTGCATTTGTTTATAAGTTTCCTGTTTTTCTTGTTCACTTATTGCTTCCATTTTGTCCTAAATAACAAGATGAATTCAAATTTACCTTACATCTCTTTTTAAATGAATTACTCTTATTAATTTATTCTTTTTTTAGATAAAATAAAAATTGCAGAGGTAAAATAAAGAATTAGAAAATTTCGAATTCTATTTTGGCTACCAAAAACAAATACTAGGTAATAAAAGCATAAAAATTTAGAAAATCGGTTTTTTGAGCAACAAAAAAAGTGATTTAAGAAATTCATTTTTAGGATTTGACACTAAATTTGGCATACAAACTAAAAAGTGTTTTATAAATCAAGATGGAATTATAAAACCTAACTATTAACTAAACTAAAATTATGAAAAAATTATTAAGTGCATTTATGTTGTTTAACTCAATGCTGTTATTGGGTCAAACGCAGAATGTTTCTGGGCTTGTTGTAGATAAAAATGAAAACCCTCTTCCTGGTGCTACAATAATTGTAAAAGGAAGTAAAGTTGGTGGTGTCACTGATTTTGATGGGAACTTTACGATCAAAGTTTCAGAACCAGTAGATGATAAATTATTAATAGTTTCTTCTATTGGATATAAAGAACAACTTGTTTCTTTATTGAGTAATAGGAATCTTAAAATTATCATGTTAGAAGATACCGAGGCCTTAGATGAGGTAGTTGTTATTGGTTATGGTTCGGTAAAGAAGAGCGATTTAACGGGAGCTGTTGTATCCGTAAAAGCTAAAGAGATTACCAAAGTAGGAGCCGTATCTTTAGATCAGGCATTGGCTGGTAGAGCAGCAGGTGTATTGGTAACACAAACCTCTGGTGTTCCAGGTGCTGGGGCAAGTATTAGAATTAGAGGTATTACTTCTACGAATGGTTCAGAACCTTTGTATGTTGTAGATGGTATCCCTTTTGATAACGAGCAAATAGAGGGCTTAAATGCTGAAAGTCAATCAGCGAGTATGAGTCCTTTGTCAACAATTAACCCGTCTGATATAGAGTCTATTGAGGTTTTAAAAGATGCTTCTTCTACGGCTATTTACGGATCAAGAGGGGCAAACGGAGTTATTTTAATTACTACAAAAACAGGGAAGTCAGGGAAAGGAAAAGTGCAAATTAGCTCTGATACTGGTTTGGCACAGATAAGAAAATATTATGATGTACTTGATGCTAATGAGTATACTATAGTTAGGAACGAGGCGTATACAAATGATGGGGATCCAAATCGTGTTTCTCAAGATGATTTACAAAGTGCTCTTGCAGGAGAGTTGCCTACAACAAATTGGCAAGATGAAATCTTTAGAACAGGTCAAAGTACAAATTTTAATGTAGGTATAAGTGGAGGTAGTGAGGCTACTACATATAATTTTTCTACTAATATTTCCAATATTGATGGAATACTTAAAGGAACAGATTTTAATCGTATCGCAAGTCGTTTGAATTTAGATACAAAGGTGAATGATAAATTGTCCTTTGGAACAAGAATTAATTACACAAATGTAACGTCAAATCAAAAAAGTACATCAACGAATACAGAAGGTGCATACGGAACAAATAGTGTTATTAGTAGAGCGCTTAGAACCGCACCAACTGTTGCTTCTGATGCTGTTTTTGAGTTTGATGATGTTGATGGAACTAATGGTGACTTGACTTTATATTCTCCATTAGAAGCTTTAGAAGGTAATATATATAATAACATTATTAATGAATTTAGAGGAAGTGTGTTCTTGAAATACAAATTAAATAAAAACATGTACTTTAGGTCAGATGTATCCTATTATACTAGATATGTTGGACAAACATTTTATCAGTTAAAATCTCTTTCTACAAGAAGCGGTACTCAAGATGGTAGAAGTGGATGGGCAAAAACCCAGGATAGTAGGTCTACGGGACTTGTAAATCAAAATACTTTTAATTATAATTTTGATTTTGGGAAGAAACACAAATTCACAACAATGATTGGTCAGTCTATCAATACGAGTCAGAGTTTCTCTGTTAGAACGTCGAATTTTGGTTTTGCCAATGATATTTTAGGTATCTATGACCCAGGATCTGCAACATATCAAGATGATGATGTTATTAGTGCTGTTGATTCTAACTTGCTTTCATTCTTTGGTAGGTTAAATTATAATTATAACAGTAAGTTACTTTTTACATTTACGGCTAGAGCGGATGCTTCTTCAAGATTTGCAGAAAATAATAAATGGGGGTTTTTCCCAGCAGCAGCTGCGGCATACAATCTTCATAAAGAGAATTTTATCAAAAACACGAATGTAATATCCAATTTAAAATTAAGATTAAGTTACGGATATTCTGGAAATCAATCTGTAGCACCATATCAATCATTGTCTATTCTAGGAACAGATCAACATATCTTTGGAGATGGTAGTGGAGGTGAAGCTGCAGTTACTATTGTTGCTCCTGCGCAATTACCAAATGCAGACTTAAAATGGGAATATACAAAGCAGTTAGATTTTGGAATAGATTTTGGATTGTATAAAAATAAAATAACAGGTACTGTAGAATACTATAATAAAATAACAGAAGATTTACTCTTTAATGGCATAGATATTCCTTCGCATTCTGGTTTTACTGATTTTACTAAAAATTATGGATCTCTTGAAACGAATGGATTTGAGTTTTCTATGAATGCTAATATTATTAGCAAACCAAAATTTAGTTGGACTTTAGGAGGAAATGTAAGTTTTGGGAAAACCATTATTAAAGATTTGCCAGCAGATTATGTTCAAGCTGGTTTACAATGGGGTATTGTTACAGACACTCAAAGATTAATTATAGGTGAAGAATTTGGTGCTTTCTACGGATATAAAACTGCTGGAATAGCGCAGTTTGATGATTTTGTAGAATTTCAAGGCCTTTCAGAACAAGAGCGCATAGATACATATAATGCAAATCCAGCAGCTAACTATACATTGGTTGAAGGAGTAACAGGAAAAGCACCTAGAAGTACTACACAGCTAAACCCAGGGGCACAATTATATGAGGATATTGATGGAAATGGAATTATAAACGGGGAGGATCAACAAGTAATTGGTAGAGCACAACCTGATGTGGTTTTTGGAATAAATAATTCATTCTCATTTGGAAATATTGACCTTAGCTTCTTCATAGATGGACAAGTAGGTAATGAGATTGCTAACATGATGTCTTTACAGACCTTAGCTTTTAGTGGTAACCAGCAATCGAGTATAGTTAAGGACGCTTGGACAGCTACAGATCCAAGCTCAGTTTATCCAAGATTAAATAGCGAAAATAATGGACAATATGTTTTTAGTGATAGGTTTATTGAAAATGGTTCATTTATTAGGTTGCAAAATATAACCTTAGGTTATAATTTCCCTAGAAAGGTAACGCAAAGTTTAGGACTGAATAATCTGAGATTATACACTTCAGCATCAAATTTATTTGTAATTACTAAGTATTCTGGATATAATCCTGATGTTTCGCTTTCAGGAACCCGAGTTATCAGTCTTGGTCATGATAATGCAGCCTATCCTGTTCCTTCTTTGATAAGAATTGGTGTTAATGTACAATTTTAAAAAAAACAAAAAAATGAAAAGTATATATATAATTTTATTGTCGATTTCTTTAGCATCGGTAGTTTCTTGTGAAGGATTTTTAGAAGAAAATCCTCCAACATTTATTTCTACTTCTAACTTTTATCAAGATGAGAGCCAGGCTAGATCTGGATTAGATGCTGCCTACAACTCATTGGATAATCACAGTTCTGTAACATCTGCTTATGGGTTTTCATGGCCTATGTTAGATTTGGGTACAGATGATGTTTCTTCTAAGCTGAATGAAAATAATGAAAGTCCTGATTTTCTATCTCATAATATATCGTCTACCCTCCGTTTTATAAATTTAAGACAACAATATGCAATATGGTGGCAAGGAATTTCGAGAGCAAATTATGCAATGGAAAATATTCCTAACGTACCAGATATGGATGATGCGACTAAGAATAGTATGGTTGGTGAGGCTAGAGCATTAAGAGCGCTTTATTATTTGCATTTGGTTAAAACATTTGGAGATGTACCGTTAATGTTAAATTATGTATCTACGGAAGCTCAAATAAATGTAGATAGAGCACCGGTAGATGATGTGTACGATGAGATAATTATTCCAGATCTTAAGTTTGCAGAAGAACACTGTGAAGATGCACTTCATTTTGGAAGAGTTACTAAATGGACTGCAAAAATAATTTTGGCTGATGTGTATCTAACGAGAGCAGGTTGGAGAAGAACATCTCAAGGTGAATTTGTACAAGGAGATCCTGTTAATTGGGCATTAGCTCGAGATAAGGCATTAGAAATTATTGAGAATTCTCCTCATTCTTTAAATACAGTACCAGAGGTTGATGGACTTCATGTGACGCCATCTTATGGAGTAGCATGGAACAATCCTTTTACTAGTGAATCGATGATGGAAGTAGCAACTTTAGCTGAAGATGGTTTAGGATCTCGATTAAGTAAAGGATGTGCAGCCTCTAATAGTGGTGTTAGTTATTGGGGACTTTTTAGTGCTCAACCATTATTAGATGAAGGAAATTCGTCTACAGTTTCTCAAATGAGGTTTCCTGGTAGGCCAGGTACAGCTGGAAATTATATACCAACTCCAAATCTTTACAGAGCTTTTGAAGATGGAGATATTAGAGGAGAATGGAGTTTAATGACTAGGTATAAAACAGCTGATGGTACTGAGTATGTAATAGCACCAGTATTTAGAAAATATGTAGATATAGATTATTATTTAGGATTACCAGAGACATCGCAGTTTAGAACCAATTCTAACTTTATATTATATAGATATGCAGATGCACTTTTGATCTATGCAGAGGCAGCAAATGAAGCAGAAGGATCACCAAGTGATTTGGCATATGATGCAGTAAACCAGATAAGAAGAAGGGCTTTTGAAGTTACAGATGATTCTAGAGACTTTTCAGGTCTTTCACAAGAAGAATTTAGAACTGCAGTATGGCTAGAAAGAAGACGTGAGTTTAATGGAGAAGTTAAGAGACGTTTTGATTTAATTAGAACCAATCGTTTGTTTACTGCTACAGATCCTTCTGTACCTAATCAAATGGATAGATTTTGGAGTGAAGAGGAAGATTCTGCAACAGAATATACAAACATGCATATTTTATATGGTAGTGCGCCTTTTCCTGATAGAGAATGGTTATTGCCTATTCCTCAGGTTGATATAACTTTGACAGGTTGGGAACAAAACGAAGGTTATTAAAAATGAAACAAGCAAGAGGAGTGACTTATTTAACCGATTCGCCCCTTCTCTTGCTTAAAAGAAATAATATTAATAAAAAATGAATATATTTAATAAAAGTAATTTATCCCTTGTAGTCTTTTGTCTATTAATCGCTTTTTCTAGTAGAGCTCAAGTCAAAACAGAAAGTATGGATAAAATGTGGGGGGAATCTAATGTTTCACCGGACGCTTTAAAAAGCGGAAAAGGTAAATTCTTTGATGAAAGTAATTTCGGAATGTTCATTCATTGGGGTTTATTCTCAAATCTCGGAGGTGTTTGGAACAATAAAACGTATTATGGTATTGGCGAATGGATAATGAATCCAAGAATGGCTGGAATACCTGTTGAAGATTACAAGCAAATTGCAAATGACTTTAATCCAACTGGTTTTGATGCAAAAAAAATAGCACAATTAGCCAAAGATGCTGGAATGAAATACATTGTAATTACCAGTAAGCATCACGAAGGTTTTGCCATGTTCGACTCTAAAGTAAGCGATTTTAATATTGTAGATGCAACACCTTTTGGTAGAGACCCAATGCACGAATTGGCGGATGCATGCCATGATATAGGTTTAGGTTTCGGGTTTTATTACTCACATAACCAAGACTGGACTGCTCCTGGAGGTAAAGGAGGTCCTAAGACAGATGAAAATGGAAAAGAAGCTACTTTTAAAGATTACTTCTATAATAAATGCAAACCTCAGGTAAAAGAGATTTGTACAAATTATGGTGATATAGATTTTGTATGGTTTGATACACCTGGAGATATGCCAAAGGAATATGTAGTAGAATTAGCTGCTATGGTTAGAGAATTACAACCAAAAGCCATGATGTGTAGTCGCGTTGGCTATGGTTTAGGAGATTATGCCAGTGTTGGCGATATGGAAGTTCCAACAAAACGTATTGAAGGTTTATGGGAAACATGCGATACTAATAATGATTCATGGTCTTATGCTTGGTACGATAATAACTTTAAAAGTCCAAAAGTCATTTTAAGTAGATTATTGGAAACTGTAGCACGTGGTGGTTCTTATTTGTTTAATGTAGGTCCAAACGAATTAGGAATTGTTCCAGAAATTGGCGCTGAATTTTTAAGAGAAACAGGAAAATGGCTAAAAAGATATCCTCAAGTGGTTTATGATGCCGGCTATTCTCCATGGGATTATAAATTACCTTGGGGAGATGTAACTACAAAAGGTAATAACATGTATTTAGCGGTTTCAGAATGGCCTAATGATGGTAAATTGTATTTACCTGGTTTAAAAACTAAAATTAAATCGGCTAAAATTCTAAATCCTGAAGGAAGAGATCAAAAAATTAAATTTAAACAAGGAAAAGACAATTGGGTTACTTTTAATGTTCCCTTTAAAGCTCCGGATCATTTAATTTCCATTATAGAAGTTGAAGTTAATATCAAAAAGGGAGAAGACATAATTGCTGAAGACACAGCTTTAGGAATCTATCCAAATACAAGAACAGAATTAATTACTGAGTTTGGAACTGTTAGCAATGCTACACAAGCAAACAAAAAATGGATGGAGAAGTTCGGTGAATGGAAACACGTCAACCAAGTTGGAAATTGGGAAGAAAATGGTCAAATATCTTGGAGTATCGACGTAAAAAAAGCTGGATATTACTATTTAGATTTAGATTATAGGGGTGCTGATCGTTTGGTTTGGAAAACAACAACAGATGAAGGTATTATAGTACAAAACCAACAAGCCGCTACCGAAAAGTATGTGTTTTACAATATGGGTATTTTAGAATTTAAAACCCCCGGAAAACACACCATAACAACAACTTTAGTAGAAGGAGATAGAAAAACAGCCAGTTTAAAATCAATAGCTTTAAGACCTATAAATGATTAATTAGGATATGAAGCGCGTCACTTTAAAAGTTATTTTTAATGCTTTAATCCTGTTTATCTGTTTTCAATCAAGAGGACAATCAAATAAAGCTTTTCCCAAATTCAGTTGGGATAAAGTACCTGTGGCATTTCATTTTGGAAAACAGGGAGCTTTAACTAACGATGAAGCAAAATTTATTGCATCGCATTCAAATTATGTCGTTTTAGAAAAAGGACATGGTTTACCAGATTCTAAAAACACCGAAACTGGCATTAAAGTAGACGCAAAAAAATTAAAAGAATTGAATTCCAATATGAAAGTCATTTTCTATTGGAATGCTTTTCTAGATATCTCAACATACGAAGCACATCATGTATATAAAAGTCATCCAGAATGGTGGTTAAAAACAAAGGAGGGGGAACTTGATTTAAAAAAGGGAAAAACAAAACGCTATGATTTGTCCAACCCAGAAGTTCGTAAATGGTGGGTAGAAACAGTAAAAAACGAAATTTCGAACGGCTCTACCGATGGGGTTTTTATGGATGCTTTTATTCAAGTAGGAAGTCCAGCAAATATTGAACTATGGGGCCAAGAGAAATACGATAGGATTCAAGAAGGGTTAAAAAAATTAATAGCCGAGACCAGAGCTGCTCTTGGAAATAACAATCTAATAGTTTACAACGGTATTCGAAGTAACCCAAGAAGAAATGTTGGAAATAACTTTCCAGATTATACCGACGCCGTAATGATTGAACATTTTGGCATTATTAACAGTAGCTCCAAAGAAAGCATGCTACAAGACATCCAAGAAATGGAGAAAGCCGGAAAAACTGGAAAAATAGTAATTTTTAAAGGGTGGCCTGGATATGCTTGGCTAGAAAAAGATTTTATGGCAAAACCTCTTAAAGAAAAACAAGAAATTTCTAGAAAAAATATAACATTTCCTTTGGCTTCATTTTTAGCAGGCGCACAAGAAAACTCTTATCTCATATATAATTGGGGCTATCGCTTTAAACATGGTGCAACAGATTGGTATCCTGAATTTGATAAACCACTGGGCAAACCATTAAACAATATGAAAGTGAATGGTTGGGAGTTAACTCGTGATTTTGAACATGCCTCTATTTGGGTTGACTTAGAAAACAAAATTGCCAAAATCGATTGGAAATAACCAATGAACTCCTTCTACATGGATTGAAACTTCAAATAATGAAGATGGAAATCTCTAGTCATAACTATCAAAAAAAGAATACATTAAGTTCTGTGCATGAATTAAAATTTTTGAATCCATTCTTTTACCTAGAGTACAAAATCTTTGAAACTGAAAATTTCTTGATTTAGAGTCGTAATGTCTTGACGGAAACCTCCATTAAATTTTAAACTCATCATTTTAATATCATATATTATGGTTTGTTTTTTTCTAAAAAGTTAATAAAGTAAAGAGCATCCGGCTTTTTCTATTTCCTTATTCTATTGTTTTATTAATTTATAGCTAGAAAAATCTTAAAAAAAATAATATTGCTATCAATACTTTAGAGCTATTTTATAATTTTATTTACAATAATTGATTTGAGAAACAAATAAATCTAAATGAGTAATTGGTTCGTTTATGATTTTAATAATTTCGCTGAAAACAATTTTATTATGAA
The DNA here is from genome assembly GCF_009796825.1 of Algibacter sp. L3A6. Lineage (GTDB taxonomy): Bacteria > Bacteroidota > Bacteroidia > Flavobacteriales > Flavobacteriaceae > Algibacter. Next base: position 4,286,368 of record NZ_CP047030.1, on the reverse strand, counting down.
AGCCTTAAAACTAATTACATATCTATTTTTAACTACTTTACTTTTGCAAAGTTGTAAAACTGATACTAGCGATAAACCTATTGAAAACAAAGAAACCCAACCTAATATTATTTTTATATTTGCCGATGATTGGGGCTATGGTGATTTAGGAATTCACGGAAGTTCATTTTGTAAAACGCCTAATCTGGATAAAATGGCAGCTGAAGGAATTGATTTTCAAAATTTCTCGGTAGTAAATCCAGTATGTTCACCTAGTAGAGTTGGAGTTATGACGGGGCAGTTCCCTGCGAGACATAGTGTGCATGGCCATTTTGCTTCAGTTGAATCTCATATAAAACGTAACATGCCAGATTGGTTAAGTACAGAAGCACCCTTGTTACCAAGAATGCTTAAAAAATCTGGGTATGCAACTGCTCATTATGGAAAGTGGCATTTGTCCAATACGCATGTAGCAGATGCACCATCTCCTTTAGAATATGGATATGATGAATATGGGGCTTTTAACTTGCCAAATAGATTACATCAAATGGATGTGGATTCTACATTGTATAAAACCATAGATTTTGTAAAGAAAAATAAAGACAAGCCTTTCTTTGTAAATGCATGGATTCATGCAACACACACCCCCCATTATCCAAAGAAGGAATATATGGATAAGTTTTCAGATTTAGATGAACAACAACAGGTGTATGCCGCAGTAATAGCTGAATACGATGATCGTATTGGGCAATTGTTTAAAACATTAAAAGATTTAGGAATAGATGATAATACTCTTGTACTTTTTTCTTCTGATAATGGTCCAGAATTTACAGGAACTACAAAAACACAAGAAGATGATTCAACTGGAGGTGGTCTAGGATCGTATTATTCAGTTGGAGAAACGGCAGGTCTTAAAGGACAAAAGCGTTCGTTGTTTGCTGGCGGTGTTCGTATTCCTTTTATCGTGAGGTGGCCAGGTTCAGTACCTGCTGGAGTTCATGATAAAACAACACAATTGTCCACGGTAGATTTGTTACCTACTTTTTTAGAATTAGCAGGAGGTAAATTGCCTGAAGGATATGAACCAGATGGTGTTAGTATTGTAGAGGCTTTAAAAGGTAAAGCGGTTAAACGAGAAAAACCAATTTTTTGGGACTGGAAGTTCTCAAATAATAGACCAGAATTCTGGCCTTCAGCATGTATTCAAGAAGATAACTGGAAGCTTTTAACCAATTCAAAATTAGGCAAAACTGAATTATATAATATCAATACAGATTGGTCGGAACAAACAGATGTAGCAGATAAATACCCAGAAAAAACTTCAGATTTATTAAATAAAATTAAAGCGTTTGAACATACTTTACCTACAGCACCTCTAAGTAATACTTTTTCTAAAGAAAGAGAACTATTAACTAAACAATTAGGAAACTAAGTATGAAAAATCAATTATTAAAAGTTACTGTAATAGCACTATGTTTAATCTGTTTTGGAAGCTGTAAAAACAATAATGAGTACAATATTCTAGATTTTGGAGCAATTAATGATACTACAATTGTAAATACAGTAGCAGTTCAAAAAGCTATTGATAAATGTGCTGAGAATGGTGGAAAAGTAATCTTTCCTTCTGGAAAATATGTTATAGGTACAATTAATTTAAAAAGTAATGTTGAATTACATATTCAAAAAGGAGCAGAACTTTTGGGGAGTTTGTCTTTAAAAGACTATTCCACAAAAAATAAAGGAGCTATAGAGGCACCAGCATTTAATAAGAGCTTATTGTATGCGGAGAATGCTCATAACATCAAAATAACAGGACAAGGACTTATTAACGGTAGAGGTACTAAAGGTAATTTCCCTGTAAAAGTAGCAGATAGCTTAGGAGAGAGACCCATGTTAATGCGTTTTATAAATTGCAATAATATAGAATTTAGAGATGTCTCATTTTTAAATAGTGCTTCTTGGTGTGTTCATATGGTTTCTTGTGAAAATATTACAGTAAAAAAAGTTACAATCGATAGTAGAGTTAACATAAATAACGATGGTTTTGATTTAGATGGATGCACAAATGTTTTAATTGAAGATTGTGACATCAAGACAGGAGACGATGCTATTTGTCCAAAAAGCACCACAACTAAAATCACAGAAAATATGGTTGTTAAAAACTGCAGGGTAGAAAGCCATACAGCAGCTTTTAAGTGCGGAACATCATCAAGAGGAGGGTTTAGGAATATTAAAGTTTCTGATTGTGATTTTTCCAATACACGAATGGGAGCTATAAAACTTTTACAAGTAGATGGTGGTATTCTAGAAGATATTACAATAGAAAACATTACTATGAATAATGTAGAGGGGCCCCTTTTTATTAGGCTTGGGAATAGAGGTAGAATTTATGATAAGCCAACAGAGCAAATTTATAATTTGAAAGATGGAGGAAGTGAAGGAGCACCTACGGGTTCCATAAAAAATATTACCATCCGAAATATAAAAGCTACAGTGGTTAGTACTATTCAAAAACGTTGTGGCATTATGATTACTGGTATTCCAGGGCATTATGTGGAAAATGTTTTGTTAGAAAATATTACTATTTCTTATCCTGGTGAGGGTACTGAAGAAGATGCAAAAAGAGATGTTCCTGAAGATATTGCGAGATATCCAGAGCAATTTTTCTTTGGAGTATTGCCTTCTTGGGGTGCATATATTCGTCATGCAAAAAACATTGAATTTAAAAATGTAATCATGACTACGCGTAATAGCGATGCTAGAGAAAAAATTGAGCTAGTTGATGTTGTAGGTTTTACGAATAATGCATCTTCAAATATTATCAATTAAATAAGTTAAGATGATTTTTAAAAATGTCATTATCGCATTATTATTTATAATGCCATGTATTTTAATTTCCCAAAATCAAGAAAATGATACTTTTATTACTCTAAATGAAGCTAGAAATGTACCTCAGAATTTCCATGAGCTGTGGAGTCACTATGATCCAAGAAAAGAACCTTTAGATACAGAGATTCTTAAAGAGTGGGAAGAAAATGGATTCATCTTTAAAGTTCTAAGATATAGGGTTGGAGTTTTTAAAGGCAAAAAAGCTATGGTGGCCGCTATTTATGGCTATCCAAAAAACGCAAGTAACCTACCTGGTTTAGTGCAAATACATGGCGGAGGACAGTATGCCGATTATAGAGCTGTACTAACAAATGCTAAGCGCGGTTATGCTACCATTTCTATTTCATGGGCGGGTAGAATAAACGCACCAGAATATAAAGTAACACCAAAGGAAGTAAAGCTTTTTTGGGCTGGTAAAACAAAAGATGCTAATTACAAAATAACCACAGACTGGGGAAAATTAGATGGATATCATGCTCCAACTAGATACAGCTCTAAGGGAGGTTACGGAGGGTCTTTAGCCCCAGAGGATTGGTCTTTAGATTCTGTGGATTCCCCAAAAAACAGTCGTTGGTTTTTAGCTGCTTTGGCAGGAAGAAGGGCTTTAACATTTTTAGAAAATCAACCACAAGTAAATGCAAATAAGTTAGGTGTGTATGGGCACTCAATGGGAGGTAAGCTTACAGTATTAACAGCAACAGATTCAAGAGTAAAAGTAGCAGTCCCTTCTTGTGAAGGAATAAGTGATAATGACAATGATATATATAAGGATTTATATAAAAATACGATTGGAGATAATTCTTATTTAAAAGAAATAAAATGTCCTATATTATTTTTGAGTCCTTCAAATGATTTCCACGGACATTTAAAAGATATCCCTAATGCAACAAGCTTAATAAATACCGATGATTGGAGAGTTGTAAGTTCTGCGCATATGAATCATAAGGATTTAGGAGAATATGAGGTGTCAGGTTTGCTTTGGATGGATCAATATCTAAAAGGAAGTTCAGAGTTGCCTAAAACACCTGAAAGTAAAATAAAATTAAATACTAAAAATAAAATCCCTCTTATTGAGGTGTTACCAGATAATTCCAAACCAATTATCGAAGTTGATATTTATTATACATTTCAAGGAGAAATTTCAAGAGCTACTAAAAGTGAAGAAAGAGAAAATAGAATAAAGAGGTATTGGAACTATGCTAATACGGTAAAAGCAGGAGACAAATGGAAAGCTGAATTACCTTTAATTCGCATAGACAAGCCCGTTTGGGTCTATGCAAATATAAAATATAGGTTGGGCAAGCCTCAGCAAGGTGCGGGCTATTATTATAATATATACAAAACGGATAAATTTAATATATCTACACCTATCCAAGTAATTTCTCCTGAAGATTTAAAAAAATCCAAAACTGTTGTCACTGATAAACCTTCATTAATTATTGAAGACTTTAAAGGTAATTGGGAAAAAGAGTGGTTTTACGATAAAAAAAATATTTGGGGAAGAAGTACTCATAAACCTTATAGTACGAAATATAAAGCACCTAAAAAAGCGAGATTGGGAATTGAGCTAATTAGTAAAGAAGCGAATAAAATGGTCATTCTCTTAGATGATTTTGCCTCAGAATTAATTCTTATTGGAGGTTCAGAACCTCAAAAATTGATACTATCACCCAAAGACTTTAAAAATATAAAAGGAGAATCTTTAAAAGATTTTACTCTTGTAAAAGAACTTTCATTGTTACCTAAAAAAGTAATAAAAGGAAAAAAGAATACTAGTTCAAAAACGGTGAAACTTGGAGGGGAATGGAATGGAAAAAAACCTATTTTCAAAAAAATGTATTGGGTTAAATAGTACTGTTAAATTGAGATGTATAAAAAAAATGAAAAATTCAAGAAAAGTTACCTTTATTACAGTTTTTTATGTGTTTGTGCCATCACGATGAATGCACAAACGGAAGTTATTGGTCTTAAGTAAATTAATGTTCATTTTTTTGCTTATTAAAAAAAGAACTTGAAAATTATATAGGTCTGTTTTCTCCAGCTGCCGTAAGCAGAACCTAAATTACTATAGAGAGCGTTGCGCTCGTACTCGATTTTTGAGGGTTTTGTTTTTTTAATTGGTTAAAAGGGGGATGTCCTTATAATTAATGTATAATTTTTACGAATAACATAGTTGTTGTAAAAACAACTATGTAGGATAGAAATACATATTAAGCTAAGTTATAAAATATAGGTGTAGGCTTTTCTTTTTAGAAAACAGAACCATTAAATAATTTGAATTATATATAATCATGAACTAGCTGTTTAGTCATTCAGCTAATTGTCTAGTTTTTTTGCAAGTCTGGTATTTGAGGTTACAAGTATCTTATAGATGTTGAATAATTTATTATGAATAGAATTAAAAATTGATAAAAATGATGTTAAATATTACAATAGGTATTTTGGTAGGGCTAATAATAACTATACTTTTATTAAAATATAGTTCGAATGATTTTACTAAATAAGAATTCGTAATATATCATTTCAAGGTTTAGTAGGACTATTTTAGTGTTTATAAATATATATCCATGTTTTTAATTTTAGAAAAGGCCATTAAAACCCTTATTTGATAAGAATTTTTAGTGTTTATCTAGTATTGATTTATTTTTTTTTAGATGAGATATTGTTATTCTAAGGTATGAGAATTAAAATTTATTACAGCTTGACAGCTACTACATATTAAAAATAAAGTAATTGAATAAATTTGATTTGTTTTCATTTGCACCTTTATTTACCCATTTATTAAATGAGAAATTAATTGATACAGGGTTAACAATTTATTACACTTTGGTGAATTTTTTGTAGTTAGGTTTTTTTAACTGACTGATTTTTTAGAGGTAAAATACATTTAACATATTTTATAGTATATTGACTTGTAGTATCTCATTCTAGCACATTCCCCTCCATTCCGTAAAAACTCCATTTTAGAAAAAGCGCTTCTCTAAAAAAATCTTGGACCCAATCCCAAAGTTTTAGTATCTGCATTTTAATAGGAATCCCGAATACCAGTAAATTTTTGATTCAAATTAACATTTTGCTTCTTAAAAAACTTTGAAATAGAGTCCGCCAAATATGGAAAATGTATTTGCATTTTGTTCCACTTCCTATGATTTTGTATTTCACAAAGAATTTAGACTCACATCCCGAGCGAACACCGCTATACCTTTTTTTGACAGCAAAATAACAACATTCAGCTTTGAATGCCAGCATAATCAGGCTCACTTCGACTGCGCTCAGCGCAGGCTACTCTCGCACTTTTTATATGTCTTCACAAAGCTGAATATTGAAAGCGTCTAAGCAACAAAAAGAAGGTAACAGTGACGGCTCTATGGGAAGTAAATTTAAAATGAATCTTATGAAATGTTACAAAATCAATAAAAAGGAAGCGGAACAAAAGTTAAAAAAACAAAAGAAGGAAAACGCTCTGGATATAATAAGTAAATCAATAACAAAGCCTTAGCTGAAGCTGTCCTGGAATTATTAAAGAAAGGCCAAAAAAGTTTGAGAATAAAAAAAACATATTCTATTGATGATGCTAGATTGATTCATGGATATGATTCGAAACGCTATGGTGTTGTAACTCCAAATGAAAAATTAGCTATTAAATAATTGGCCGAAAATGAAGGGGGTTTTATTAGATCCTGTTATTCTGGAAGAGCTTTTTACGCAATGTTAGATGATATAAAAAGTCAGAAAATATAAAAAGGAGCTAATATTTTATTTTCACATACTGGCGTTTTACCGTTTACCAGGTGATTTTTGTTATTCTAAGGAATTAATATAATCGTTATATCAATTTAATAGATTTGGATTTAAATTGGTGCTAATTGTATTAGGGAGCGAAAAAAGAGCCAAATGTTTTAGCAAAATAAAAAAAAGCCAAGAATAAAATTCTTGACTTTCCCTGGTTTTACTTGTAGCGAGAATGGGGCACGATCCCATGACCTCCGAGTTATGAATTTAGAGCGTACTATGTCAAATCAATATGAATACCTTTAAAATTCACTAAAAGTGAAGCTTTAGATTTTGTTTGAATCAAAATGAAATCAATTAATACCATAGAATGTTTTAGCTATGTTTTAGCAGAAAATAGAAGGACAGAATTGTATCTTTATTTTAATATCGATTATTATGGCATCAGTAACACCATTTTTAGACAAACGACCAAATTCAAAAAATCTACATCCTATAACCATAAGAATTATAAAGGATAGAAAACCCTCATATATTTATATTGGACAATCCGTTAAGTTGAATCAATGGGATGCCAAAAATCGTCGGGTACGAAAATCACATCCAGATCATTTAGAAATTAATCAGCTGATACTGTCAAAACTATCTTTAGCCAACAAAAGTTTGATTAATGCCGAAATTCAAGAGCAAGATTTATCTTCAAAAAAGATAAAAAATCAAATTGTATCTAAATATGATAACGATTTTTTTAAAGTAGCCGAAAGTTATTTGGTAAACATAAGGAACCGACAGCAGTTTCATCAATTAGATATCGAAATAAGTCGTATAAGGGTGTTTAAAGAATTTCTAAAAAGAGATCAACTTCATTTTAAAGACTTGAACATTGAACTCCTAAAAGAATTTGAACATTTTCTGTTAAGTAAAAGGAATTTGGTTGCACGTACTGTGGCTAATTACATGATTACGCTTCGTACTATTTATAATTTGGGAATAAGTAAAAGCATTATAAAGAAGGAATCGTACCCTTTTGGAAAGGGGAAATTTCAAATTAAGTTTCCTGAAACTAAAAAGATTGGATTGAATAGAGAAGAAATAAAGACTTTAGAGAATTTAAAAGGTTTAACAAAAGCTCAAGAGTACGCTTTATATGCATGGTTACTTAGTTTTTATTTTGCAGGAATTCGTATAAGTGATGTATTACAATTAAAGTGGGCAGATTTTTATGACGAGCGTTTACATTACCGTATGGCTAAGAATAACAAATTAGTTTCATTGAAGATCCCTGATAAAGTTACTAAAATTCTCGGTAAATTAGAAAGAGAAGAACATTCTGTTTATTTATTCAAGGAGTTAGAAGGCGTTAATTTAAATGATAAGAAACGCGTAAGGACAAGAATAAAAACAGCAACAAGAAACTTCAATAGGAGGTTAGAGCTTGTTGCTGAGCAAGCAGGTATAGATAAAAAAGTGTCCATGCATATTGCTCGCCATAGTTTTGGTAATATTTCTGGTGATAAAATTCCTATTCAAATGCTTCAAAAACTATATCGGCATTCTTCGGTTACTACAACTATGCTTTATCAAGCTAATTTTATGCGAAGAGATGCTGATGAGGCTCTTGATATGGTTGTTGATTTCTAAGGATATTTAAAAAAACTTATTGGTTCGAGAGAATGAGGAACTAACCAAAATCTAATTTTATATTAGTCCCAGAAGGTAACAATAGTTATAGTTTTATTTGGCACCAAATTATCTACTGCTTTGTAAGTCTTTATTCAACTTAGTGATTTTTGAATTTGATTGACTGAGTATGGATAAGATAGCAGTAAGTCAATTTGTTTTTTTAGTCCTTTTCTAAATTTATATTCATTAAAAACTAAACAGTATTTTTTTTTGCTAACCACGAAACTAAAAAAATAGCATGCTATCACCAAAAGGGTTTTAAAATACAGAAAACTATCATTTATAATAAGTTTTTATTCTAATGTTATTATGATAAATAATATATTTTAATTAGTCTTGCTTAAAAGTTATAGATATGGTAATTAAGTTAAAATTTTTCTTTTTACACTTAAATTGCTTCTAGAGTAAATACAAATATATGTATAACAAAATAGCTATAGTTATAAAAAAATAAGAAGAAATTAAGTTAAAACAAAAATGTTAGTGTATTTATTTGAGTATTTGAATTATACAAAAAACAGATAAAAACAGATTCATTTTCTTACATTTATTAGAAAAAAAACACTTTATTGAAGGTAATTGGTACTTTTCGATACCAAATTCGGTATAATTTAACTCTCTACTAAAAGTAAATTGCAGTCAGAATTTTTTTAATCTTTAAATTTTTAGAAATCATGGAAACTGTAATGGATGCAATTAATTTTATAGATATTAATAAAAACTCAAGAGTACCAATGTACCAACAGATCGTTGATTCTATAATCAATAATATATCAAATGGTAATATAGTATTGAATGAAAAATTACCATCAATAAATACAATAAGTGAGGATTTCTATCTTTCCCGGGATACAGTTGAAAAAGCATATAGTATATTAAAAGAGCGTAATATAATTGTTTCAATACCTCGAAGAGGTTATTACGTTTCAAAAATAGAGACTACTCATAAATTAAAAATTTTATTTTTAGTAAATAAACTAAGCTCTTATAAAATGAGAATTTATAATTCTTTTTTTAATATTGATGTTGGACATTATATAAATCTCTTAATGATAATTAAGTCAGGACAGAACAGGACAATCAATAAATATTAATAGATTAATTTTAATTTTTTGAATTTATAAAGAGAATATTATTTTAAATTAAATCAATAATTTTTGTAGCTATTACTATGTATAAAAGCCGTTTTTTATTAGGTCTGTTTAGTGTTGTTTGTGGTTTAAATCTCACTAATGCGCAGCAAAAAAATAACCAAGAAAAGCCAAACATTATATTTATCCTTACAGACGATCAGCGTTTCGATGCGATTGGTTATGCGGGTAATAAATATGTGGAAACTCCAGAAATGGATAATTTGGCAAAATCTGGAACATATTTTAAAACAGCCATTGTTACAACACCCATTTGTGCAGCAAGTAGAGCTAGCATATTTACAGGACTGCACGAACGATCACATAACTTTAATTTTCAAACAGGGAATATTCGAGGAGAATATATGGAAAGCTCGTATCCTACACTTCTTAAAAATAATGGGTATTATACTGGTTTTTATGGTAAATATGGTGTTCGATATAATGATTTAGATAAGCAATTTGATGAATATGAATCTTATGACCGAAATAACAAGTATAAAGATAAAAGAGGCTACTATTATAAAACAATCGATAAAGATACAGTTCATTTAACGCGTTACACGGGCCATCAGGCATTGGAGTTTATTGATAAGAATGCAACTAATAATAAGCCATTTTGTTTGTCGTTAAGTTTTAGCGCACCACATGCCCATGATGGTGCTATAGATCAATATTTCTGGCAAAATACTACCGATAAGCTTTTACAAGACACTACAATTCCTGATCCTGAACTTGCTGATGATAAATATTTTGAAGCCCAGCCTAAAGCTGTTAGAGATGGTTTTAATAGGTTACGTTGGACTTGGCGTTACGATTCTCCCGAAAAGTATCAGCACAGTCTAAAAGGATATTACAGAATGATTTCTGGAATAGATTTGGAAATCAAGAAAATTAGAGAAAAACTAAAAGAAAAAGGTTTAGATAAAAATACGGTAATCATCGTAATGGGAGACAATGGTTACTTTTTAGGAGAGCGTCAATTAGCAGGTAAATGGTTAATGTACGATAACTCTATTCGGGTGCCATTAATAGTTTTCGATCCTCGTGTAAACAAACATCAAGATATTAACGATATGGTATTGAATATTGATGTACCCTATACTATTGCAGATATAGCAGGGATAGAAGCCCCTAAATCTTGGCAAGGTAAAAGTTTAATGCCTATTGTAAAACAAGAAAGACATACAATTGAAAGAGATACCATTCTTATAGAGCATATATGGGATTTTGACAAAATTCCACCTAGTGAAGGCGTACGTACCAATGAATGGAAATATTTTCGTTACGTGAATAATAAAAGCATTGAGGAACTGTATAACCTTAAGAAAGACCCTCAAGAGATAAATAATTTAATAGGAAAGAAAAAATACCAAACAGTAGCCAATAAACTTCGTGAAAAACTAGATGAGTTAATCGAAGAGAATAGTAACGAATTTAGAGCTGCTCCAACCGATTTAACGGTTGAACTAATACGAGAGCCGGAAACCGAAGTTAAAGTTTTCGATTTAAATCCAGAACTTGGATGGGCGGTACCATTAGGTTCCAAATTTCAATCTGCTTATCAAATATTAGTAGCCTCTAAAGAAGCCATTGTTAATGATAATAATGGTGATGTTTGGGATAGCGGTCAAGTACGTTCAACAAAATCTACTAATGTAGAATACCAAGGAAAACCATTAAAAGTAGGAGAAACTTATTATTGGAAAGTTCGAATTTGGGATAAGGAAAACCGTTTAGTTGATTATTCAAAAGCTCAGAAATTTACTATAGGTGAAAGTGATAGTTATATTATTTCTACCGAAAACAAGTTCGTTATCGATAAAATTAAACCAGCAACATTTGAAAAGAGAGGGGCTTTTTATTTTATAGACTTTGGTAAAGCTGCTTTTGCAACAATGGATTTTAAATATGTAGCAAAAACACCACATACCTTAACTGTTAGAGTGGGAGAAATGATAGATAATCAGGGCAACGTTAACCGTACACCTCCTGCAAAAAGTAATATTCGTTATCAAGAGTTGAAAATTAATGTAAAACCAGGTCAAACCAACTATAGAATTCCTGTTCAAACAGGCGAAAGAAACACAAGAGCGAACAAAGCCATTCCCTTGCCTGATGGGTTTCCTCCATTGGTGCCATTTAGGTATGTGGAAATTGAAGGGGCTCAATCCGAAATAGAAGCAAATGATGTTGACCAATTAGCGTTTCATACGTATTGGGATGAAAAAGCTAGTAGTTTTAATAGTAACAATGATATTTTAAATCAAGTATGGGATCTAAGTAAGTATTCTATAAAAGCAACTACGTTTAATGGACTATATGTTGATGGAGATAGAGAGCGTATTCCGTACGAAGCAGATGCTTATCTTAATCAGTTAAGTCATTACACAACAGACAGAGAATATGCTATGGCAAGAAGAACCATAGAGTATTTTATGAAACACCCAACATGGCCAACCGAGTGGCAACAACATGTCGCTTTGTTGATTTATGCAGATTATATGTATACGGGTAATACCGAATTAATAGAACGCTACTACGAGTCGTTAAAGCATAAATCGCTTTATGAATTATCAAATGATGACGGTTTAATTACCTCTACAAAAGTAGACGCAGAGTTTATGCGTAAACTCGGTTTTGAAGAGGGGTACAAAAAGCCACTTACAGATATTGTAGATTGGCCACCTGCTAATTTTAACGGAAGCAAAACAAAAGGAGAACTCGATGGATTTGTATTTAAACCTTACAGTACGGTAATAAATTCGTTCTTCTACGAGAATATGAAAATCATGTCAGAATTTGCAAAAATACTTGGTAAAACTCATGAAGTTCTCGATTTCGAATTAAGGGCTTCAAAAGCTAAAAAGGCAGTTAACGAGCAAATGTTTGATAAAGAACGTGGTATTTATGTTGATGGGATAGGTACAGACCACGCATCTTTACATGCTAATATGATGCCTTTGGCATTTGGCTTGGTACCCGAAGAATATTATGAATCGGTTGTTAATTTTGTAAAGTCTCGGGGTATGGCCTGCAGTGTATATGGTGCACAATTTTTAATGGATGGCTTATATAACGCAGGCGAAGAGGATTATGCGCTCGATTTATTGGCCAGTACTGCCGAAAGGAGTTGGTACAACATGATTCGTATTGGATCTACAATTACTTTAGAAGCCTGGGACAATAAGTATAAAAATAATTTAGATTGGAATCATGCTTGGGGTGCAGTGCCTGCAAATGTTATTCCAAGAGGGTTGTGGGGTATCAAACCTAAAACTCCAGGATTTGGAATAGCTACAATAAAACCGCAAATGAGTACGCTAAAAACAAGTGAAATTACAGTACCAACGGTTCGTGGTGCTATAAAAGCTAAGTACACCCATATTAGTTCCCGATTGCAATCTTACGAAATTGAAATACCGGGTAATATGGTAGCTGAGTTTTCTTTAGGTGATATAGAGGGAAAAGATTTAATCCATAATGGAGAGAAGGTGGCTTCTGCTTTTGATGCTGTTCAATTATCCCCTGGTAAGCATACCATTCAATTAAAAATCAATTCGTTTTAATTGAAGTGAAGCGTGTAGAAATTAAATAAAATGAGCGATTACAACAGTTTTATTGTGATAAAATAGTAATAGAATAGTCTTTCAATTTCATGGAAAACAAAAAAATTAATTGGGGAATTATTGGTTGTGGAGATGTAACCGAAGTTAAAAGCGGACCTGCTTTTCAGAAGGTTAAAAACTCCTGTTTAATAGGTGTTATGAGACGACAAGAAGCCAAAGTTATTGATTTTGCTAAACGTCATGGTGTTGCTTATTGGACTACGAATGCAACTGAATTGATAGAAAATAAAGAGGTAAATGCGGTTTACGTGGCTACACCGCCTTCATCCCATTTAAAATATGCACTTCAAGCTATTAAAGCAGGAAAACATGTGTATTTAGAAAAACCAATGGTCCTTAATACACATGAAGCAGAAGTGTTTTAAGTGCTGTAAAAAAAAATAAAGCCAAAGTTACTGTGGCGCATTACCGTCGCGAATTGCCTGTTTTTAAAAAGGTGAAAACATTATTGGATAGTAATAGTATCGGCAAAGTGGCTTCAGTAAAAATAGTAATTAAACAAAAAGATAATACGAGCTTAATAGCTAAGACTGAAAACAATTGGAGATTGAACCAAGAAATTTCTGGAGGTGGATATTTTCATGATATTGCTCCTCATCAAATCGACTTAATGTGTCATTATTTTGGAGAGGTTGAAATCATTAAAAAGGGATTCCAAGACGTAGCGCAATATTCGAAGCAAAATGTAGCTGGCGAGATGATATTTAAAAATGGGGTAAAGTTCACTGGCCTCTGGAATTTCAACGCGTCCGAAGATATGGATAGCTGTATTATTCATGGAGAAAAAGGGCGTATAGTATTTTCTTTTTATAACGATACGATAAGCCTATCGGTTTGTGAAAAGACCGAAATTTATAAATATGACACACCCGAACATGTGCAACAACCTATGATTGATAAAACCGTGCACTATTTTTTAAGTAATAGTCTTAATCCGTGTTCTGTGTGCGAGGCTGCCGTTGTAACCCAAATCATGGATGTGTTTTGTGGAATTAAATAAATTATAATTTTTAATAGAAAAATAAACGATTTAAGCTAAAATGAAGAAATTACTATTTACATTTTTAATAACAACGGGTACTATACTTTTTTCTTGTCAAAAAAGTGAAGCACAATCAAAAGATTATAAAGATGCTCGTTTATCTGTAGAAGAACGTGTAGAGGCTTTATTACCCAAACTTTCTTTAGAAGAAAAAGTATCTCAAATGCGTATTTTTCATGCAAACATTGGGATAGAAGCGGATGACAAGGGAAGCTTGAAATTATCTGATAGAGTAGTAAAAAAACTAAAATTAGGTATAGCAGGAATAAAAAATCCAGCAGAACATATGGATGCTCTTGCAGCTGCAAAATTTAATAATGAACTTCAAAAATACATTATAGAGCATAACCGTTGGGGAATTCCAGCGTTATTTGTTACCGAATCTTATAATGGTGTGGATGCCGAAGGGTGTACAAAATTTGGTCGTCCCATTGCATCAGCGGCGTCATTTAATCCGGAATTGGTGAATCGTATTTGGGATGTGGTTGGAAAAGAAGCTCGTTTACGCGCGATGCATATGTGCCATTCTCCTGAAGCCGATTTGGTTAGAGATCCGTGTTTTGGTCGGATGAGTGAGGCCTTTGGAGAGGACACTTATTTAACAACCAAAATGGTTACTAATGCCATAAAAGGGGGGCAAGGGGATTATGAAGGTTTAAGTAAAGGTACACATATTGGTGCTGTGGCTAAGCATTTTGCAGGATATGGACAGGTGTTAGGTGGTGTTAATTTTGCTGCTATTGAAATATCGGATAGAACATTAATAGATGAAATATATCCACCTTTTGAAGCCGCAGTTAAAGATGCTAAATCTTTAGGTATTATGGCATCACACGGCGATCTAAATGGTATTGCGAGTCATGGAAATCCTCAATTATTAACGGGAACACTTCGCGATGATTGGGGATTTAAGGGTTACGTTGTCTCTGATGCTAATGATATTGGACGTTTACATTATTTTATGAAAGTTGCTGAAACACCTGAAGCAGCCGCACAAATGGGATTAGAAGCTGGTGTAGATATAGATTTGTATGCGGAAGATGCTTATGCTTTACTTCCTGAAATGGTAAAGAAAAATCCTGAAATTGAAAAATTAATAGATAGATCGGTAAAACGTGTTTTAAGAACTAAATTTATATTAGGATTGTTTGATAACCCATATATCGATATTGCAGAAGTTGAAAAAGGAGTGCGAGCAGAATCATCGTTAGAATTAGCAAAGGAGTCCGATTTAGAATCTATTATTTTACTTAAAAACTAAAATAGCGCTTTTAGGGCCTTTGGTTAAAGAGAATACAACAGAAATGTTTAAATCTGTTGTTGGTAAGAATATTCAATTTGTATCAGAAAAAGGATTTCATTTAACGGATGAAAAAGGAGGGAATCCTAAGTTATTAGATAAAGATCCAAAAGCCATAGCTAAGATGGTTGAAATAGCTAAAAATTCAGATTTAACTATCTTATTTTTAGGAGGTGATGAGTTTACTTCAAAAGAAGCTTTTTTTACAAACGCTATTGGAGATCGAGCAACTATTGATCCCGTTGGTGCTCAAGATGAACTTATAGAAAAAATAAAAGCTATAGGAAAACCTGTAATTGTGGTTTTAAAACACCGTAGAACACTCTCTATTAATACCATTTCGGAGCAAGCTGATGCTATTTTAGACACCTGGGGTTTAAGTGAGTTTGGAGATCAATCAACAGCTAAAATCATTTTTGGAGAGGTGTCACCTTCTGGTAAATTAGCTGTTACGGTTCCCCGATCTATTGGTCAATTACCTTTTATGTACAGAAAAAGAGTATGTAGATTTTATTTTTACTTGTGAAACAAAATGGGAAGTAGATGGTAATACAGGAGTTCAAGTCCGTTACAGGATTCGAAAGGAGTCAAATCGAAATACAGTTATTGGTCCTCAGGTAGAAATGGAGGATTTAGCAAAAAAAGGGCGCGGTTGGTCTGGAGGAATTTATGGTCAGAATTGTGGAGGATGGTTTTACCCTTTAAAAGCTCCAGAACACGAAATTCATAAAAATGTTATAGATAGAAGTACCTGGAATCGTGTAACGGTAAAAGTAAAAGGAAATGTATTTAAAACTTGGATAAATGGAGTTCCAGCAGCACATTGGATAGATAAAAATAATGAATACCCAAAAGGATTTATAGGACTGCAAGTTCATGGTGGTAAACAAGGGGTTATTCATTGGAGAAACCTTAAAATTAAGGAGCTTTAATAAAAAAACATTTCAAAGTTTAAACAGTTTGTTTTTTCATATGTAATTAATAAAAAGATTTTAAAATATGAGTCGTACTATGTTTAAAACAGTAGTTTTATCGCTCTTAATGGGGGTAACGGTTTCTGTAAATTGTAATATACAAGCTAAACCGGATGAAAATAAAAATGGGTTTAAAGGCAGTTTGTCGCTTTTAGACTGTAGTAAATTAGAGGCTGTGAAAAATAAGTTAGAAGCCCCAGAGTATGCTAATGTGTATAGCGATTTGGTAAAAAGTGTTAATAAGCAATTAGAAGATAAAGCCTTATCAGTGGTTCAAAAAACACAAATACCACCAAGTGGAGATAAACATGATTATATATCGTATGGCCCTTATTGGTGGCCAAATCCAGATAAACCAGGTGGATTGCCGTGGATAAGGAAAGGTGGACAGATAAATCCGCTTACGCGTGAAGGAAATACAGATTTTGAAAGCAAAAATGTTATGTTTGGAAATATTACTAACCTGTCTTTGGCTTATTTTTTTTCAGATGAAGAAAAATATGAGAAAAAGGCTTTAGAGTTTCTTGAAGTATGGTTTGTAAACAATGAAACAAAAATGAACCCGAATTTAAATTTTGCTCAAGGTATTCCAGGGATAAATACAGGACGAGGTATTGGGATTATTGAGTTTGCAGGAGTAACAAATATTATAACGGCTATAGAGATTTTAGAGTTAAAAAATACAATAGACAAGGAAACAAGTAAACTATTAAGGCTTTGGTTTACAAAATACCTTTATTGGTTACAAACTAGCGAAAATGGAATTTTTGAGAAAAACACCAAAAACAATCATGGGGTATGGTATGATGTTCAGGAGGTAAGTATACTTATGTTTTTAAATAGAAAAGAAGAGGCTAAAGGTGTACTTGAAACCGTTAAAACTAAGCGTGTAGCAACACAAATAGAACCAAATGGAAGTCAGCCACACGAATTAGCACGAACAAAAGCACTTTCGTATAGTACCATGAATTTAAGAGGGTTTACACAATTGGCATACTTCGGAAAAAGATTAGGGGTCGATTTATGGAACTATCAAGCAAAAAACGGCGCTAGTATAAAAAAAGCCTTTGAGTTTTTAAAACCGTATGCCTTAGAAGAAAAAAAATGGGAACATCAACAAATAAGTAGTGTTAAAAAAGCACTCCAAGGTCTAAATAGTTTGTTTTTAATGGCCGGAAGTCAATTTAATGTTAGTGAATACTGTGCCATAGGAAAACCTAAAGATGGTGTTTATTCTAACCTATTATATCACTGTAACTAAATATATTTTTTATGCAAAGATTAGCTTTTAGAATGAAATTGAATGAAGGTCATAAAGAGGCCTATAAAGAGCGTCATGACAAGTTGTGGCCAGAGTTAAAACAATTGTTAAAAGATAATGGAGTGAGTGATTATTCTATATTTTTAGACGAAGAAACCAATATGCTTTTCGCTTTTCAAAAGGTTTCGGGTAAAGGAGGCTCTCAAGATTTAGCCAAAAACGACATAGTAAAAAAATGGTGGGATTTTATGGCAGATATTATGGAGGTACATCCCGATAATTCTCCTGTTTCTGTTCCTTTAGAGGAATTATTTTATATGGAATAGCAAGCTTAGGCTATCGAGGAGATAACGACTTTAGTTATCTTATTCATAATTCAAATTACACCCCTACAAAGCAGTATAGATATGTTCTAGTCTCTAATTAAATTTATAGACTAAAATGAATTGAATAAACACTTATAATGCTTTATAATGAAAAAAAACACTTAGAAAATATTGTTAGTTATAAACCTGTACAAATATTTATAATACTCCTGGTTGTATTCGCAAATGAAATTAAAATAACCGATTTAGGTTTGCATTTCGATGGAAGTCAAGTAACAACTAGCGATCAAAGATGGAATAAAGGCAAAATTCCAAATAAAAAATGATAACCGATTTATGCATATGTATGTTCCTAATGGAATGGCGCGAAATTATACCACAGCTCTGGCTCCTCCAACCCGAGAAGCAGAAAATGGATATGTTGATAAATCGACTCAAGTTTTGGCAATACGGTAACATGGTGAAGCTTGGAAAAATCCTTTTATCGCCATTTTTGAACCTACTCTAAATGCAAACTCTAGTGTGCAAAAGGTTATGACTTTAAAGGATGGAGATAAGGGAGTAGGGGCTACTATCACTTCAAAAGTTGAAGGTAAAACCATTACTGATCATGTGATTTCTTTGGATAAACCGGAGGCTACATATTATAGTAAGAAATTGGATTTAAAATTTAAAGGCCGATTTGCAGTCGTTAGAGTGGAAACTTTTAAAAGCAAACAAAAGACCACGCTTTATATAGGAGAAGGAAGTGAACTCTATTTTAACACTTATAAACTGGTAAGTGGAAGTTTAAGAAAAGCCACTCAATCTTATGGCGGCTTGTAAAGGAGTAAAATAAATCTAATTTAAATAGGATTATTGTTGAACTATGAGCTAAGGCAGTTTCTTGAATAACTGATAATTTAAGAGTCTATGTTAGATTTTCTCTAACTTACAAAAAAGGAATATTTAAAAATTTAGCGTTGTACAGGATAAGGCAGTATAGCATTTATATTTTAAAGAAATAAATTAGCAATCACTATAACAATAAAATAAAGAAATAGTATGATTAAAATTTTGAAAGGGGCTGTTATTATATGTACAGCTATTTGTGTTTCAAGTTGTGCTCAGGTTAAAAATAGCGAAGTACCATGGATATCTTTAGTTAAAGGTAATACTTTGGAAGGGTGGAATATAAAAGGAGGAAATGCCTCTTATACCGTAACAGACGGCGTAATTACTGGCACAACTGCAAATAATACCCCAAATACATTTTTATCGACAAATGAGTACTATAATGATTTTATTTTGGAAGTTGATTTTAAAGTAGATCAAAGTATGAATTCTGGAATTCAAATAAGAAGTAATAGTTACCCTTATTATCAAAATGGTAGAGTACACGGCTATCAAGTAGAAATTGATCCTTCTAAAAGAGCCTGGAGTGGTGGTATTTATGAAGAAGGTAGACGAAAATGGTTAAACCCAATTGACGACCAAAATTTAGAAGCAAAAAAAGCTTTCAAGAAAAATGAATGGAATCATTATAGAATTGAAGCTATTGGTGATACTATAAAAACTTGGATAAATGGTATGCCTGCCGCATATTTAATTGATGATAAAACAGCTACTGGGTTTATAGGTTTACAGGTGCATAGAATTAACGATGCTCAAAAACCAGGAAAAACTATTTCTTGGAAAAACATAAAAATATTAACCCAAGATCTAAGTAAATACTCTAAAAAAACTACTTTGAAACCAATCGTGACAAAAAATCAGTTAACAATTGATGAAAGTAATAAGGGCTGGAAAATGCTTTGGGATGGTAAAACTACAAATGGATGGCGTGGAGCGAAATTAGATGCCTTTCCAGATAAAGGTTGGGTAATCGAAAATGAAGAACTTATTGTGTTGTCATCTGGTGGAGCAGAGTCTGCGGCAGGAGGAGATATTGTTACTGAAGAATTATATGGAGATTTTGAACTTAAAGTAGACTTTAAATTAACGGGAGGAGCTAATAGCGGAATTAAATATTATGTAGATACAAATATTAATAAAGGCGAAGGCTCTTCTATAGGCTTAGAATATCAAATTTTAGATGATGCACTTCATCCTGATGCTAAATTAGGAAACCATAAAGGGAGCAGAACAGTTTGTTCTTTGTACGATCTAATTAAGGCCAACCCAGAGAAACCTATAAAGCCGATTGGCGAATGGAATAGTGCCTACATTTTATCTAAAAATAATCATGTAGAACATTGGATAAATGATGTTAAAGTTTTGGAATATGAGCGAGGAAGTGATGAGTTTTTAAAGCTAGTTTCAGAAAGTAAATATGCCAAATGGCCAAACTTCGGCTTATTAGAGAAAGGTCAAATTTTGTTACAAGACCATGGAAATAGAGTTGCATTTAAAAATATAAAAATTAAATCCCTTTAATACTTATGACATCAAGAAGAAACTTTATAAAAAAAACAACTTTAGCAGGTGCAGCTATTACAGTAGGTAGTTCTGCCATGGCTATGTCTGCTAAAAGCTATAACAATATTGTAGGTTCTAACGAACGTTTAAACGTTGCAGTAGCAGGTTTAGGTAGAAGATTAGGGGCCTTTACGGAACCTATTGGGCTAAAAGAAAGTAACGTGAAATTACTTTATTTATGCGACGTTATGGAAAGTCAACGTTTAAAAGGTCTAAAAGAATTTAGGAAATATATTAACTACAATCCTGCATTAGAAAATGATATTAGAAAAGTATTGGATGATAAAGATGTTGATATATTAATTAACGCAACTCCAGATCATTGGCATGCACCAGGGTCTATTATGGCCATGAAAGCAGGCAAGCATGTCTATGTTGAAAAACCATGTAGCCATAATATGTACGAAAATGAACAATTGGTAAAAGCGTCAAAGCATTTTAACAAGGTGGTACAAATGGGAAATCAGCAACGTTCTGCAGGTCATACTATAGAAATTATTCAAGAAATTCATAATGGTATTATAGGAAAACCATATAAAGCTGTGGCTTTTTATAATAACAGCCGTGGATCTGTTCCTCATCAAAAAAGTGCGCCTGTACCAAATGGTTTAGATTGGGATTTGTGGCAAGGCCCGGCTCCTAGACGTGATTATACATCAGAAACTTGGGATTACAATTGGCATTGGTACGGTTGGGACTATGGTACAGCAGAGGCAGGTAATAATGGAACACACGAATTGGATGTAGCACGTTGGGCACTAGAAGTAGATTTTCCTCAGCATGTATACGTAGAAGCTGAAAAGCGTCATTTTGTTAATGATGGTTGGGAAATGTATGACGATATGGAAGCTACCTTCAAATTTGCAGACAACAAAGTTATTAAATGGGACGGAAAGTCTAGAAATAGTTATGGTACTTACGGCAATGGTAGAGGTACCGTTATTTATGGAACAGAAGGAACTGTTTTTGTAGATAGAGGTAAGTACATTTTATATGATCGTAGAGGAAAAGTTATTAGAGATAGTAAAACCGTCTCAAATGAATCAGGAACAGCTTTAGGTGGTGGTGGTGCAATATCAACAAAACACGTTCAAAATCTTTTTGATACCATCCGTGGTAAAGATAATTTAACAGCTCCTATTGATGACGCTAGTAAAAGTATGGCATTAGTGCATTATGCTAATATTGCTTATCGAATTAACAAAGGGTTTGATGTTAATGATAGTACAGGTGCCATGTATAATCGTGATGCTATGGCGTTATGGAGTCGTAAATACGAAGCGGGTTGGGATCCTAAATTTTAATATTAGGGATTAATTAATAGACATGAGTTCGAATAGAAAGAAGTTCTATAATTAAAAAGAAATATGTTAAAGGAAACCGTAGTTAAGTAATTAAATTTATTTTTTGGGTTAGTTTAGTTTGAAAGAGGCAGTAATAATATATTACTGCCTTTTTGTATGTATTTGTACTTAAATAGGGCTGAAAAAATAAGACGATATCCTAAATTGAATTTCGATCAATAAGACTAAATGGGTTTTTAATTTTACCTTTTTTATTATTAATAATCATATCGGCAGCTGTTTCTCCCATTTTTTCAAAATTTGTTGAAATAACAGCGATATCTAATAATCTTTTAAATGGAGTCTCATTATACGATATGATTCCCACATCTTGCCCAATAGTAAGGCGTTTGGTTTTTATTATGTCTAGTAGTTTAACCAAATCATCATCAGAAATTGCAATAAATAATTGTCTAGAATTAATACTTTCATCTTCTTTAATTTTATTAAGAATTTTAAAATTAAATAGATGTTCATTGCAGAATTTTATAAATCCACAACGTATTTTATGAAAATAGGGATAAGTTTTTCCTTCTGGAATAACTAAATTCAACCTTTTGTAGTTAGCTATTTTTTTTAATCCATTTTTGAGTGCATTGTAAATATCATTTTCAAAATCTTGATATATTTCTATGATATCGCCATCTATGGTTAATTCGTTATTATCCATTAAAACAAGTTTTTCTCTAGGTATACTTGCTATGGCTTTTAGTGCGTCATTCTTAATATTTATTTGGTTAACATTGGTACATTTAAAATGTGGTATTATAACATAATAATCATACCTCATTTTGTTCTTTTCCATCAAGTTAACGCAAAATGATTTTTCACTATTATAAATTTCAAAATCCGTATGATATCTATTACCAATGTTTTTTAGGAAAGAATGGTATGTTTCTAGTTTGTAAGCACTTAATTTATTGACAAGAAATAGAATGTTTATTTTTGAGATTAATTTAGTTCTGTTTATATAAACACCCTTGCCTTTTATTCCAATAATTATTTTCTTATCCTTTAACACGTTGTAAGCCTTTTCGACAGTGTCTCTAGATACTTTGTATTCTTTGCTAAAAACATTAATCGATGGAAGTTTTTCATTCATTTTAATGCTTCCTTTTGATATGTTGTAGGTAAGACTATTGGCTATTTGTAAATATAAGGGAGTTTTATTGCTTTTTTTGAGCTTTAAGTCTTTAAGTAAATTCATAAATGAGAAATTAACTAATAGTTAAAAAGTGTAAACTCACACTTTTATAATAAGAGTTTAGGAACTAAAATCTTTTAATTTAGTACTGTTTTAAAAGAACTTGTTGTTAAAAAAAAGGTAATCTACTTAATTAAATAGATTACCTTTTTATTTTAAAATCTCTTTAATATTAGAAATATTTAGCATAAACTACTTTGGTTTGCAAAAACTCTTCCATACCATGCTTGCCGTCAGCGCCTCCAATACCCGATTTCTTCCAACCAGCGTGGAAGCCTTGCATAGCTTCAAAGTGTTCGCGATTTACATAGGTTTCGCCAAACTGGAGCTCGTTGGTAATTTTCATGATATTATTAAAATTCTCAGAAAACACAGAAGAGGTTAACCCAAATTG
Source organism: Algibacter sp. L3A6 (assembly GCF_009796825.1). Classification (GTDB taxonomy): domain Bacteria; phylum Bacteroidota; class Bacteroidia; order Flavobacteriales; family Flavobacteriaceae; genus Algibacter. The sequence continues at coordinate 4,263,025 of NZ_CP047030.1, read as the reverse complement.
AGAATCGTTTGATAAAGCTATGGCTTCGTCTATTGAATTAAACTTCATGATAGGTAACACAGGGCCAAAAACTTCTTCTTGAATAATTTCCATTTGTTGAGAAACATTCGTTAAAAGTGTTGGTTCGTAGAAATAACCTTTATTAAAATTTTCGGCACGTTTTCCCCCAATTAATACTTCTGCACCTTCTTTTTTTGCGAACTCAACCATTTCAGAAATCTTGTCGATTTGAGATTGAGAAACTAAACTACTCATATCGGCATCGATTCCTGTTAGGGCATCGTCAATTTTCACCTCACTAATTTTTTTCGTAATTTTTTCTACAAATTCATCATAAATATCATCTTGTACATAAACGCGTTCTGCACAATTACAAACTTGTCCACTAAAAATCACTTTGGATGATACGATGGCATTTACAGCTAAATCCAAATTAGCATCAGAGCATACAATGGCCGGAGCTTTTCCTCCTAATTCTAATGATACTTTAGTTATGTTTTCCGAAGCAGCAGTTATTATTTGTTGACCTGCGGAAACGCTTCCTGTTAAACTAATAATACCTGTGATAGGACTTTTAGATAATGCATTTCCAATAAGTCTACCAGAGCCACAAACAAAGTTTAATACACCTGGAGCCATACCAATATTCTGAATCAATTCAGCAAATTCCATAATGGTATTTGGTGCTTCAGAACTTGGTTTAATTACGCATGTATTGCCAGTAATTAAAGATGCCGCTACTTTGCGTGCCATTACAAAAAACGGGAAATTCCAAGGGCAGATTCCTACCGCTACGCCAATTGGCACTTTATGTAAATAGATATGTTCTTTTTCACGGTCACTTTGAATAATCTCACCTTCAATTCGTCTTGCCCAACCGGCGTTATAATCAAAATAATCGGCGGTAACATCAATTTCTACTTGGGCTAAACCAATAACTTTAGCTTGTTCTTTAGATAATGTTTCAGCCAAATAAACTCTATTTTTTCTAATAACATCTGCCATTTTATGTAGAAAAGCACCACGTTGTACAGCAGGTAATGCTTCCCATTTTGGTTGTGCATCTTTAGCGGCTTCTAATGCTAAATTTGCGTCTTGCACAGAACCTGTTGGGATTGAGCTAATAACTTCTTCATTACATGGGTTTAAGACGTTAATTCGAGTTGTAGAGGTTGAGTTTATAAACTGACCGTTTATATATTGTTTATATGTTTTCAAAGTATATTGATTTTAATGTTATTATAAATAAGTTTAGTTTTTTTTGTTTTGAAAATACTTACTAAATATTAAGAAGAGTAGTCCGCATAATAACCAAGCAGGCAGTGTGACAAATGATAGAAAGACATCAAATTGTATAGATATGAAGTAGAATAAGCCAAAGCTAATAGCCCAAGCCCAAAATACAGATTTGCTAAAAGATAGGTTTGCCGCCTCAGCGTAGTTTTTTATAATACCCGCTTTTTTATGAAAAAAATGTTCGAATACAATGATAGCTCCAAAAGGTGCTAAAATAAAACCGTATAGCGCAACAAAGCCTAAAAGCTTCATGGCGAAAGCAGGAAACAGACCGGCAATTGTTGCTAATGTACCAGCCAAAATGGTCACTTTTGCAGTAGATAATTTAGGTAGAATAGCTTGAAAAGCTAAACCAGCTCTATAAATTGTTGGGTTAGCGGTTGTCCAACCAGCTAATACTACGGCAATAATTCCTAAAACGCCAATAGCATTATATGCCATGGGACCAGGGGCTACAGGAGGCGCTTGTCCGTTATTTAAATATGATAATGCTTCTGGAGACTGAATATATACAGCATAAAGTAGAGCAGCAGCAATCCATGCCATATAGTGCCCTACGTACATTCCTGCGGCAGTAGCCCATCCGGCTTTTGCTTCTTTTGCGAATCTAAATACTGATAGATCGGACATACCAATATGCATGGCACCATTAGCAAACCAAGACCAAATAACAACATGCCAAAAGGTGAATTTTGTTTGACCAGGAAAGGGGTCTGAACCTTCACCCCAAATATCCCAAAATTTAGAAAAGCTATCTACACCTAGTTGGCTTAAAGCTACAATTCCACAAGCAATAAAAGCTAGCACAATAATTGGAGACATCCAATTTGCTGCTTTGGTAACGGTGTCATAACCGCGTGCCGCAATTAATGAAATTACGGCTCCAATTACAATTACTATAATAACCCACGTCATTCCATTTGGAAGTGTATCATCCAATTTTGGCATAGGCATATTAAAAGGAATACCTACGGCAGTAGCAGAAACCGTGATCATAGAACCTGCTAAAAAGCAGAATAAAATACCGTTGGCTAAGTTATAGCCTGTAACCAATTTTTTTCCGCAAATTTTTTCTAATTGATAATATAGAGTCAGCCTATTTTTAACAGCTATTTCAGCTGTTAAAAAACGCCAACTTAATACTGCTAATAAATTTCCTATTAGTAAACCTATAATTAAATCGAATGCACTTACACCGGCTGTTAGGAATAATGGACCAATCATAAATTCTGTTCCAGCTGCATGTTCACCGGCATACATACCTATAAAGCTTTTCCATCCTTTTAATTTGGATGTTGGTACCGGGGTTCTTTCAAATTCTCCTCCTGCAATATCTTCAATTGCATCTTGTTCTATACTTACTTGGCTCATTTAGTTGGTTGTTTTTTTATACGATGTATTAGTATTTATAATTTTAGTGCTGTTAGGATAAAAACTTTTTTCTTAAATCTTCAACTTGGTCATCATTGATAGGTACCATTTGTCCTAAAGAATTTCCTAAAACAATAGATTTAGCACTGAATTCAGCAACTTCCAAATAATCAAAAGTTTGAAGTAATTTATCTCCTGTAATAATGACTGAATCATTTTCAATAATTAAAGCCGTAGCGCAGTTATCAACTATGGTAGAATTGTTGTTTTTTCTAAAATGATCCCCATATTTTACGACATTAATGTCTTGTAAAAAGATCCAACTTTCTGGTATGGTACGTACATTTAAGTATTCTCCAGTGACTCCGAACGCCATTAAATAAGGTGATTGCGTCATAATTATAGAATTTACATCAGGGTTACGATTGTAAATTTCTTGATGAATCCAAGCCGCTCTACTTGGTGTTTTACCAGCTTCTCGTTTTCCGTCTTTAATTTGGACAATATCTTGAATGTTTAAATCCCAACGGTTACTTCCTGTTGGAGTAATAAGAAAGTCATTCTTGTTCCAGCGCATAGATACTGTACCGTAAGAACTTATCATTAAGCCTTGTTGGCATGAGCGTTGAACAATTTTACAAATTTCTAAACGTTTTTCAACTTCGTCTGAAGGATAATGAACGCTCTCCATTTCAGGTAATACACCGGTTGCTTGTGCTTCAAACTCTTCGATTTGTTCATCTGTCAAATATTTAGGAGTTCCAATTTGAGAACCATATAAAATGGTACTTGCGCAAAACTCTAAAGCTTCAAAACGTTCAAAAGCGTCAGTTAAGTCGCTTCCCCCTAAAACAGTACCATGATTTTCCATGATAATGGCTTTGTAACCTTTTTTAAACTCGTCGGCAATAACATCGCCTAAATCTTCACTACCAGGCAACCTATACTTTGCATAACCAATAGGTCCACAAATATGCTTTGCTTGAGAAATAATATTTGTGTTCGGTATTTGTCGTACAATACTAAATGATACTAATGCAGGTGGATGCGCGTGAATTACAGATTTAATATCTGGACGTGCTTTATAAATAGCTTTATGGAATGGAAATTCGGAAGAAGGTTTGTGTTTTCCAATAACAGTTCCATCTTTTTGTACACAAATAATATCTGACGCTCTTAAAGACCCTTTGTCTATAGCCGAAGGTGTAACCCAAATATTACCGTTATCATCAATAATTGAAATATTACCACCAGATGTTGTGGTCATGCCTCTTTTGTATATTCTACTTATAATAGTAGTAATTTGATCTCTTGGATGTTCTAAATTTATTTTCTTAGACATTGTAAGTATTTTAATAAAAATTAGTAGTTAATCACTTATTATAAACGGGACGTGTTTTTTTAGAGCGTAATTCTTTTTTAAGAATTTAGAGTTTAAACGTGTATCCGAAATAGATATGGCAGCTCCAAGTGCAGAGCCTAAAGACGCTTGTGTAGTTCGTAATTTTTTATCCCTAAAGTAGTGTGATAGCAATTTTATATAAAGGTCGTTGTCGCTAAACCCGCCGTCGACATATAATCTAGTAATGTCGTCATTACCAATGGCTTTTTTTACACATTTAATTTGTAATAAAACGAGCTCGGTCATTAATTGATGGTAGGCATGTTCATATTTTGTAAATGCTATTTGTGTTTGAGTAGGCATATCTTCATCTATTAAGCCTTCCCATTTAAAAGCATGTTTAAAATCTTTTACAATTTCTAAATATGTATCATAATTAAATTTCACATTTCTGTGGTAATCATCATCAACGCCGTAGCGTTTATTTAATTTTTCAACCTGAATTTTATATTCGTTACCTAAAAATAATCGAGAGGCTTTAACTGGTTTACCGTTAATACGCATGTAATTAATGGCATCTCTATCGTTAGTATCCTCTGATATTGGGTTATCTGTAAACGGGTTAAATACTATGCTCCAAGTGCCTGTAGAAATAAGTACAAATTTTTTATTGATACTTCTAACATAGGGGAGTAAAGCCGCAGAGCTATCGTGTATTCCTACACCTATTTTAATACGGTTACCATTGTAATTCATGTTAATGCTCGTTTCTGTAGAAACGATAGGAGGAAGAATTTTATTTAAACCTTCCTTATACACCCATGGATGGTAATCTTTCGCTTGATAATCCCAAAGCGCAGTATGGCAACCTATACTTGTATATTCGCTAAATGGCACCCCAGTGAACACATAACTTAAATATTGAGGTAAGTGCAAAGAATACTTAATTTTATTAAATACTTCGGGTTTTGTTTTCTTTAACCAATAGAGTTGCAAACCGGAATTGAGCATGCTTAAATCGGCACACCCAGTTTGTTTTAAGAAATCTTCTTTTGGTCCATATTCCTCAAAAAAAGAGGTAATAATGTCCTCGGGGAGCGCTTTAGTGTAGTTATATAAAGGAGTTACGGGGTTGCCCTCTTCATCAATATGAACAAAGCTTGCACCATAAGTAGAAAAGTTAATCGCTTTAACCTTGAATTGTTCTGCTTTAAGAATACGATTAAAAACGTCTTTAAGCCATTTTTGCAGTGCAATAAGATTCTCAGTTGGATGGCCGTCTTCATCTTCTATTTCATCAAATGAAATATATTCCTTGTGTACTTCTTTAAAATCTTTATCGAATAGGAAAAACTTTTTATTAGTTTTTCCTATATCAAAAACAGCTGTTACATTTTTCATTTTATTTTAAATTAAAGGCCTGTAGCTATTGTGTTCTTTCCTCTTTCCTTTATAAGTCCGCCGCGAACATCTAATGCTCTGTAAGCATTAATAGGGCTTAAAACACCGCCTCTATTTAATCGTGCTTTTTCTAATAAAGGTCTAACATCGGTACGGTAAGCACCTTGTAAAATTTCTTGACATTTAACTACGTCATTATTAGATTGAGCTGCTTTTAGTGCGTTTTGATCAATAAGTAAAGCTTTGGCGTAAGCTTCTTGAATGGCTTCTAAGGATTGAATTAAATCTTCTAAAGGGTCTTTAACGTTATGGCTAGCATCAATCATCCATGCTAAATCTGGATTTTGGGGGTTATTTTCCATACCGTAAACCAACTCGTTAAAAATTAAGAATAAGGCATAAGGTTTAATACTTCCAACAGTTAAATCATCATCACCGTATTTGCTATCATTAAAATGAAAACCGCCTAATTTTCCTTTTAGTTGAAGAATAGACACAATTTGTTCTATATTAGAATTTGGAAGGTGATGACCAAGATCGACTAAAGTGAATGCTTTTTCTCCACATTCGTTAGCTAACATCAATGAAGCTCCCCAATCTTGAATAACGGTACTGTAAAAATTGGGCTCGTAAGGTTTGTATTCAATAAGTAATTTCCAATCGTCTGGCACACCTTTGTAAATGTCCTTTAAACTATCTTGTGTATTTTGAAATGCCGTTTGAAAATTATTTTGTCCTGGAAAACACGACCCGTCTGACAACCAAACGGTTAAAGCTTTGGAGCCTAATTTGTTTCCAATATTGATAACATCTAAATTATGCTGAATGGCTTGTTGACGAACCGCCTCGCTCGTGTTACTTAAAGATCCATATTTATAACTTTCCTTGGCGTTTTTTTGATCTTGAAAGGTGTTTGAATTTACAGCATCAAACTTAATATCTAATCCTTTAGCTAATTCTTTAATTGCATTATAATCTGAAGGAACGTCCCATGGAATATGAAGAGATACCGCACCTGCAGTTTGTGTTAAAGCGTGTAAAACTCCAACGTCTTCTATTTTTTGTTCTAAACTAGAAGGTTCTCCATAAAAAGAGAAACGACCAAAACGTGTACCTCCAGCACCTAAAGCCCAACTTGGTATAGCCACTTGAAAATCGGCTAATTTAGACACAATGCTAGTAACATCATGTCCTTCTTTTGTTAATTTGTTGGCTAAAAAATCAAAGCTTTCGTTATGACTTTCTAATCCATTTTTATTATAATCAGAGATTTGCTCTTTTTGTATTTTCATAATTTTTACATCTTTAAAATAAAAGAAACTCCCATAAACCTCAAATAGAACCTATGGAAGTTTTCCTTAACTAAACTTAAATTAAACTTGTTTTTATCGTACAAAAGCATTTGCCATTCCTCCATCAACATTAATTATGTTTCCTGTAGATTTATCGAGTATTCCAACGAGCGTAAATACGCCATTTGCAATATCATTTGGTGTAATAATTTCATTCAATAAGTTTCTCTTAGCGTAAAAAGCAGGTAATTCTTCTACTGTAATGCCATTCGCTTTTGCTCTTCCTTGGGCCCAAGCACCTTCCCATATTTTACTGCCAACAATAACGCCGTCAGGATTTACTGTGTTTACTCTAATTTTATCTTTTCCTAATTCTGCCGCTAATAAACGTACCATGTGTTGTTGTGCTGCTTTTGCAGTACCATAGGCTACATTATTTGGACCTGCTACTAAACCGTTTTTACTTGCAATAGCAATGTAATCACCACCAAGTGCTTGTTTTCGCATTATTGCAGTAGCTTGTTTCGCTAAATCAAATTGACCCTTTACTAATATGTTTTGTAGAATGTTCCAATCCTTATCGGTTGTGTCTTCTAAAGCTTTAGAAATCGCTAAACCTGCACTATGAACAACAATATCTACACCACCGAATTCAATACATGCTTTTTTGTAAGCCGATGCAATAGAATCGGTGTTTGTTACATCGCAAATAGCATAAGTAGAAATATCACGTTTGTATGTTGCATGCGCTTCTTTTAGGCTATCTTCATTAATATCGGTAAGTACTACATTAGCCCCTTCAGCAGCTAGTTTGTCTGCAATAGCTTTACCAATTCCACCACCAGCACCTGTAACTAAAGCTACTTTTCTAGATAAAGGTTGCTCTTTAGGCATACGTTGTAATTTGGCTTCTTCTAACAACCAATACTCAATATCAAAAGCTTCTTGTCTAGGTAAAGAGGTGTAAGCGGTAATGGCTTCTGCACCGCGCATTACATTGATCGCGTTAATATAAAACTCATTGGCTACACGTGTAGTTTGCTTATTTTTGGCAAAACTAAACATCCCAACACCTGGATAAATTATAATTACTGGATTTGCATCACGCATAGCAGGACTGTTTGCTTTTTTACATGTATTATAGTAATCAGCATATTCTTGTCTGTAAGCTTCAAAAGCCGGCTCTAATTTCTTTAAAATAGCATAAGAATCAGATAAATCTTCATTCTTATCTAATGTTAATACTAGCGGCTGAATTTTTGTACGCAAGAAATGGTCAGGGCAAGAGGTTCCCATTGGAGCCAAACGTTCTAAATCATTACTATTTATGTATTCCATAACCACATCTGTATCAGAGAAATGACCAATCATTCTGTTCTCAGAAGAGCATAAACCTCTTAAAAGTGGCATAATTTGAGCCGCTTTTTCTAAACGCTCTTCTTTTGGTAAGCTTTCAATTTTTTGACCACCAAATACACTCCCTTTTTCTTTTATTTTTTTCTCAATAAATTCAGAAGCCATTTCAATAACTTCTAAACTGTTCATGTAACATTCATAAGAAGTGTCTCCCCATGTGAATAAACCGTGACTACCTAATACAATACCTCTTATTCCAGGATTGTCTTCTAAACATTTTTCTATTTGAAGACCTAAATCGAACCCTGGACGTTGCCAAGGCACCCATCCCATAGTATCTCCCCAAATCTCTTTGGTGACTTGTTCACTATCTTTCGCTGCTGCAACTGCAATGAGTGCGTCTGGATGTAAGTGGTCTATATGAGCGAAGGGTAATAGGCCATGCAAAGGGGTATCAATTGAAGGCGCTTTACTATCTAAATCATAAATACAGTGGTTAAATAAACCTACCATGCGGTCTTCATCTTCCAACCCTCCGTAGACATTTTTTAAATCGCGTAACCTGTTGGTATATATGCCTGCAATACCACTTCTGTTTAAAGTGCCAATATCACCACCGGAACCTTTAATCCACATTACCTCAACATCTTCATTGGTAAGTGGGTCTTTTTCTATGGTTCTGCAGCTTGTGTTACCACCTCCATAATTAGTAATTCTTAAATCTGCTCCTAAAATATTAGATCGGTATAAAAACAGATCTACTTGATTATCGCCAAATGAAGAAGCTTTTGCTTCGTCCCATAAGTAATCGACATATTTAAAAGTTTTTGTGTTGTTTTCCATATTGGTTTGTTTGTTAAAGAATAATAATTCAAAAGTAGAGTCATTAATAGATTATTCTATCCTGTACTACCTTGTAAGTAATACCTTAAGTGTAAAAAAGTTTTAATTTAAAAATTTGTAAAGTGGTATTTTTCAGTGGATTGTGCTTGTAGTTTAGAAAGGTTTTAAATTATAGAAGATAAATCGGTTTTTACTCATTTCAGGAATCATGATACGGCCTTTTTTTGTATCTATGCCTAAATCAGCAAATTGTGAAAATCCAGAAATCACTTCTTTTACATCACCTTTTTTGTTAATTTTTAGTAATCTTCCTCCTGTCCAATCCGTAGCGTAATAATATGGACCATATTTAATGACACCGTCAAAGTTTGCTATTGGTAATCCTTTTCCAATAGGACTTATTTTTTTTGTTTTTAGGTTTATCGTCTTTAGAGTTCCTTTTTTGCTTGTTTCAAATGTAGCGCGATTGGTCATTGGTCCCCAAGTAGCTACAATTAATTCATTTTTATCTACCCACAAACCATTTGGGTATTCTAACAAGTCATTTTTTACAAATATTTCAATATTACCACCTTCCGGAAGTTTATAAATGGTATTAGTAAAGGTATCAGATATATAAATATCTCCATTTCTAGAAGCGGCTACATCATTAATAAATTCAGAGTTTGGTAAATTTATTTTCCTAATAATTTCACCTGTTGAAATATTAATTTCTACCAAAACTCCACGGTCTCCTACATATAATAGATTTTTATATGAAGCCATTCCGGTAGGTGCATCTAAGCCTTCTATCCATCTATTAGAAATAATGTTTCCGTTTTCGTCTAGTCGTGTTATCCAACCATAACCATCTTTCTCAAGAGTTACTTTTTCGCCTCCTAAATTTGAAATAAACCACGATTTTGAAATGCTATCCCAATAGGCATTTTCTGGATTGTCTAAAATATGATTGAGATCATTATTTTGGATTTTATACGTAGAGTCTACCATAGTATTCCACTTTGTTATAGAGCGCGATAGATGCTCTTTAGGTTCATCTTCAATACCAAAGGTGTGTAACAGCGTTTTACCTTTAAATTTTATTTTTTGTAAAACGGAAACAAATTGAGAAACGTCATAATCGCCTTGATCTAGTGGTTTTATAGCGTCAGACCAATTTGCTTTATCATTTGCAAACATGGTTACATTAGTGCCGGAAATAGAAGCGAATTTTAAATATGGCGCTGCTTTTATAGCAACCTCAAGAAGGCGATTACCATTTCCGGCACGCATTTCATGGCATAAATGTAATGTTAGAAATAAGTTTGGTTCATTGAGTTCTTCAATGTATGGAATAGCTTCTTCTGCAGATTCTATAAAACAGTTATCATGTGGATAAATAACAATATCCTTATTAACTTTTAGAGCTTCTTGAGCCATTGTTTTTAATAGAAGGAGCGTCTTTTCTTTAGTGGCATTTCCATTTATAATAACCCACATTGCTGTTCCTTGAGGTAGCGCAGCTAAGGTTTTTCGCCACATTATGTTTTGAGTTTCAATATTATTTGAGAAATTGAAACCGAAAAACACAACGGGTATGGTAAGCTCACCACTGGTGAATTCCTTAGTCTCTAAATAAGACTTTAGTATATCCCTTTGTTTATCGGATTGTACTCTAAGTGTTGTACCGCTATATCCTAATTTAGCAAACAGTTTTGCGCGTTCGGCTATCGGGATGTGCTCCATTTTAAAATCAAAAGCATATAACGACTTATCTATGCCTTGTGCATTTGTAGATATTGAAAGAATAAAAAATAGTAATTTTAATAGTGTTTTCATTTTAATGTTATTAGTTATTCTACTGATTTTAAATAATGATTTCTAAATACTGAGTCTTGTTCGTTAAAATCTTTTGTTGGTATTCCAGAGTTTTTAAGTTTCTGTCCCCATTGTTTTAATCTTTTCTTTAATACTTTCACTTTTCGTGGATATGTATTTATTAGATTTTTGTTTTCATGGGCTGCGGAAGTAACATCAAATAGGTACTCGTGTTTTCCTGACTTTAAAAATTTATAATCTCCCATTCTTACAGCTGATTGTCCCCAAAACCTCCAAAAAAGGGCTTGATGTGGATCGCCTTTTTTTGTGTTATTTAAGTAGGGGATAAGGTTGGTGCCATCTAACTCATCTGTTTCTGGTAAACCAGCTAAAGCAATGCAGGTTGCGGCTACATCTAGTGAAATAACAGGCTTATCATAAACTAAACCTTTGGGTAAACCTGCTGGCCAATTTATAATATAGGGTATTCTTATGCCTCCTTCCGAGAGCATACCTTTTTCGCCAACCCAAGGTGTGTTTTTAGAGCCATCCCAACCTGGTCCAACACCTGGGGAATCGGCCATGTTTAGTTTTATTGGCGCACCATTATCACTTATAAAAAAGATGACTGTATTTTCGTCTAGCCCCAGTTTTTTTAGGGTCTCTTTTATTTTACCAACACCATCATCTATAGCAGACATCATGGCTAAGCAATATTGTCTTCGTTTTGGCATATCTTCAGGGAACCGATCCATATATTTTTTTGTAGCCCCTAAAGGTACGTGTGGCGCAAAATAGGATGTATAATAAAAGAACGGCTTGTCTTTGTTATTCTCTATAAATTTTACCGTTGCATCGGTTTGAATATCCAGTCTATAGCCCGCTTGTTTTATCCAATGCGCTTCCATATTTCTTTCTCCGTCTAACGTATAAGTTGTCCAATAGTCTTGAATATAGCCTTGAAATGTGTCATCAAAACCTCTATTAGAACTCATGTATGGTATTTTTCTTTCGAAAGGAATATCACTTGGTTTCACTGTTTTAATATTTAGTTCGGGCATATGTTCTTTTAACCATTTTTCTTGTTGATGGTTAGGTTCTAAATGCCATTTTCCTGTCATACCAGTAACGTATCCTGCTTTTTGCATACGCTGGGATATTAATGTTTCGTCTAAGGGCAACGGTATAGTGCCATTATGATCTAGTCCAAAACGTTGTTGGTATCTACCAGATAATAGTCCTGCTCTAGAAGGAATACATTGTGGAGCGGTAACATAGCCTGCTGTCATTCTAACTCCAGTTTTTGCCAATAAATCAATGTTCGGGGTTTTAATATCATCAACTTGCCCATTTACACCAATGTCGGCGTATCCTTGGTCATCTGTGAAAATGACAATAATATTAGGCTTGGCTTGTGCAAATGTTTGTACATGAATTAAAAAAAGTAGAATTAAAAAGGAGGTTTTATTCATGGCATTAATATTTAGAATTATATAGGCTTCCTGTAAGTGTTTTAGAGACCTCTAAAGTATTTAGAAAGAATAATAATACTATCATGCCCTTTCTGTAGACGTACCGTATTCAACAGGATAGTTTTTTGAAAAATGCAACGTATTTTTACCTTTGATAAACAGTATTACTATGGAAAAGTGTCTTTTGTTTTTTTTTATATTCCCTATTTGTCTTTTTTCTCAAACTGACGCTACGACTTTAAATGTAGATACCCAAAAGTATAATCAGATAGAAATGAATGTTTTAGAGGATGCCGTATATGATGTCAAGACTTTGGGCGAAGACCCTTATGTGTTTCTAAAGCCTTTATCTCATAATTTAATTAAAGAAAACAATCAACTTTCGTTTGAGTATTTCTGTCCAACGGGTTTAGATCATATAGAGGTATATTTTTATCCCTTAGGGGAACAGGTTAAGAGTGTTATGGCTGGCGATATAGGCAGTACCGAAGGATGGGTTTTGTTTAGAATGGATCTTAGTGAATATGTTGGAGAATGGGGAAATGCAGGAGATTTTTTAAGATTGGATTTTGGAACTGCCCCAGCTTTGAATATTCAAATCAGAAACTTAGAACTTCGGGCTATGAGTGCTAGAGAGTTAGATATTCAATCTAATAAGGAGGCAAAGAAGCAACAGGAATTAAATTTTGAGAATAATTTAAGATTTTATTTGGATAAGGAATTTCCAAATAGCATATCAAATGTTTTGGTTACCAAAGACAAAGTGAAATTGGTAGGAGAAATTTCAAAAACAAAAAACTATTATATAGCCGAAATTGATGTTCATGAAAATGGAACAGAATTGGAGAAATTCGAGTTTTTGGAACCTATAAAATCTAAAAACGGGCACTTTGATGTTGAAGTAAATCGCTATGTAAAACGTAATGGATATAAACAAGATAGATTGTTGTCAAAATGGATGATTGTTGAAAAACAAGATAATCAATACAAGGGCGTTTCTCATGCAAGATATACCGATTCTGTTGTTCCGAAATATCGCTACCCATTTGTTAAACCTGCTACTAAAAAAGGGTTGGGCGGTTATAGTATCAATCGGGCAGCGCCATATACCGATTTGGATAGTTTAGGTATTACTAGCGTGACCGTGAATATCATGATAAATAGATTTTTTCGCTCTGGTCCATCGCCCCAAAATATGTCTTTTGAATATATGGGAGAAACCTATTATGTAGATAAAAAAGAAATAGACCGTCAAGATAAAACGTTTTTAAGTACTGCCGCAAGAAATATTGAGGTGTCTGCCATATTACTTGTGGATAAGGCTTCAAAATCTTTAGATAAAAAAATAGGCGCCATTCTAGAGCATCCAGATTGCGATCCTTCTGGTATTTATACCATGCCCAATCTAACCACACCAAAAGGTGTTAGGTATTATGCTGCTGTTTTAGATTTTTTGGCGAATCGCTATATGAGGCCCGATAAAAAATATGGGCGTATTCATCATTGGATAATCCATAACGAAGTGGATGCTGGATGGGTATGGACTAATGCAGGAGAAAAAACCGCTTTAGTTTTTATGGATATATACCATAAATCCATGCGTATGTCTCATAATATTGCAAGAAAATATAACCCCAATTCAAAAGTATTTATAACACTTACTCATTACTGGAATTGGACGTCCAATCCACATTTCTATCATTCTAAAGAACTGCTTGAACAATTGTTACAATACTCTAAAGCTGAGGGCGATTTTGAATGGGCTATTGCGCAACACCCTTACCCTGAGTCGTTACGAGAGCCTAAGACTTGGCTCGATAAAAAAGTAAGCTTTGATTTTAATACGAAGCTAATTACTTTTAAGAATTTAGAAGTGCTAGATGCTTGGGTAAAACAGCCTGAAGTCCTTTTTAAAGGACAAAAGAAACGACTTGTATACTTGTCAGAAAACGGAACAAACTCTCCAACTTACAGTGCCCAAGATTTAAAAGAACAAGCGGCAGGCATGGCTTATGCTATGAAAAAGTTGAAGTTTTTAGATGGTATTGATGGTTTTCAATATCATAATTGGCAAGATAATCGTAAAGAAGGCGGACTTCGTATTGGACTAAGACGTTTTCCTGATGATAAAGAAGACCCTAGTGGTATTAAACCCGTTTGGAAGGTGTATCAAGCCTTTGGTACCGAAAAAGAAGCCGAAGTTTACGACCAGTATAAAGAAATTATTGGAATTGATCATTGGGATGAAATTCATCATAAGGTTCCAATTAAATAGTAAAAACAGGTTATTTAAAACAAAATTCATATTAAATAATATATTTATGACAGTAATAAAAAATAGCATGTACTGCTTAATAGGACTACTCTTGGTAGGTTGCCAATTTAAACAGGACAAAATAAATAAAGAAGAAGTGGAAGAAATTTCACGTCCCAACATTATTTTTATTCTTGCCGATGACTTTGGTATAATGGATAGCCAGGCTTATGCCAATAAGTTTACGGGCACGCATCCGGATGAAATGTTTTATGAAACTCCAAATATTGACAAACTAGTAAGTGAAGGCACTTCGTTTTCACAAGCTTATGCCAACCAATTATGCTCACCTACACGAGCAAGTATATTAACAGGTAAATATGCTGGACGTGTTGGTTTTACTACAGCAATGCCACCAAGAGCAACTTATTATAATCAAAAAGCAGACGTGCCTAAAGGTTTTTATGTACACGATGTTTTTGAGCATAAAGATAATATTAAGATAGAGCAAGCATTAATAAATGGAATTTCTAATTCGGCCGTTCCAACAGGAAGTGCCATTGATGGAGGTAGAGATGAACTCTCTATAGCAGAAGCTTTGAAAGATTATCATTCAGCTTTTATTGGTAAATGGCATGTGGGTGGTTTTGGAGCAAAAGGGTATCAACCAAAAGACCAAGGGTTTCAACCTTTAGCATGGTATGATGCAGGCGGATCAGCTTATTATAACTGGAAAGGGGCTTGGAATAATAGGACGAATAGCATGTTTCCAAAAGTGGCTCCAGAAGCATTAGAAATTGGAAGTTCTGGTAAAGAAACTAATGAGAAATATTTAACGGATGATCTTACGGTGCAAGCCTTAGAATACTTAGAAGAAAGGGCTGAGAATAATGACAAACCTTTTTTCTTATATTTTTCGCATTTTGCAATACATGCACCTTACCAAGGTAAAGATGACGAGATAGCTCATTTTGATGGGAAAGAAAATAAAGGCTGGAATGGACATGAAGATCCTGTTTATGCTTCTATGATAAAAAGTTTAGACCGTTCTGTTGGTGCTATTTTAAACAAAATAAAGGAATTGGGTATTGAAGAAAATACATTGGTTGTTTTTATGTCTGATAATGGCGGAATAGATGCAGAAGTTACGCCAAATAATAAGGGTACTAACAATGATCCATTTTTAGGAGGTAAAGCCTGTGTAACCGAAGGCGGTATTAGAGTACCTTTAGTGTTTAAATGGAAAGGAAAAGTACAAGAAGGTAAATGGGTAGATGTTCCTGTAGATTGTACTGATATTTATCCATCACTTTTAGATGCTGCTGGTTATGATTCAAAAGAAATTGTAGCAGGGAATGACCTTGACGGAGAAAGCTTAATGCCTGTACTTTCAGATCTTAAAAACGAAAATAAAAGTTATAAAAAAACAACGCACTATTGGCATTATCCTTTTAATGTGATTTATAATAGTCCTTATGAACCTTTTGCGCTTACGCCCCATTCGGCTATAAGAGATGGCGATTATAAACTTATTTATGATTGGTATGGTAGATTGTATTTATATGATTTAGAAAAGGATCCTTTTGAAAAGCACAATTTAGTTGAAGAAAATCCTGAATTAAAAAATGCCATGTTTAACAAATTAATGGATTGGTTAAAGTTAAATATAGAGAAGCGTTATTGGCCAACTTTAAACCAAAATTATAACTCTAAAAACGAATCTAGAGACGTTCCTTTTGTTGATCTATTCTCTTCTTATAAAGAGCAGATTTAAACTTTAAATTGATGTAAAAACGTGGTCTTTAGTTTTATGCTGGAGACCATGTTTATTCATTAGAAGTATTTGTTGAAAAAATATTGCTTGTAGAATCCTTAGCATTTAATTTTATTATCAAGTTAAAGGTAAAACCCTGAAATTTCATTGTAGTTACTATAGTTTCTATAAACTTTTAAGTGCATCTTGTCATTTCGACAGAGTGAGGAACGAGCGACGAGAAATCTTATAATGATGGGATTCCTCTTCGTACCTCATTCGGAATGACAGGGTAACTTTAAAAGAATTTCATTCTTTTGATTAAAACTATGGATTTCAAATCCATAGTGGTTTATTTGAGTTATAGAATTTTTTAAAATTCATTACTGAGCCTTCATTAACCCTTCATGTTTTACAGTCCATGAACCATCTTTTGGAAAACCAGGAGCATGTTTGTTACCATCACCATCCCATCCAGCGGTCATCATTGCTATAGAATAAAGCAGTCCTCCATTCCCAGGAAAATATGCAGCTGCTGGACCTCCAGTATTTATGCCACATTTACTATACCTGTTTTTTGGAGAATCCATAAGTAAAGCATTAATGGCTTTTTTAGGTTGACCTGCTCTTGCTGAAGCCATTGCTAACCAAGGAAAATCCCAACCCCAAGTGGTGTTCATTTTCCAATCTGTCCATACTTTATCGATGGTATTATTTAGTGTCTCTTTATCAATACCTTCACTTGGTAAAAAAGCCCCAGCTCCAATAATATCAATATGACTTTTATTAAAATCAGTCCACATATTTGGGACATTCTCATACATAACATATAAATCGTCTTCAACAGGAAGAGGTGCTAGGTTTTCTAATACATCAAGCCATTTTTCATTAGCTGGTAGCCCCATTCTTTCTCGCCATTTGCAAGCAGTCTTTAATCCATAATGCCAATAAGCAAGCTCAAAAGCTGGATTGATTGTGCTTTCTTTGGTCTTGTGATTATTTTCTGCGGCATTTATTAACCAAGGTCCCAAATCGTATTTTCCTGTTTCGGCATTCTTATAAGCATAAGAAGCCATGAAATCAGCTGTTTCAAACACTACATCTTTCCACTTTTGAAGTGTTTGTTCTGAAGCATCAATTCTGTAATTTTGTTCGGCATAAAAGATAGGATGTGGTTGTTGCCAGATAAGCCAAGGTCCAGTAAATGAAGGGCCGAAACGTCCGTCGGGACCTATCATTTTTGGCCAACGAGCCCCATCGTAACCTTGTCGTTTTGCTATTTTTTGTGCAATGGGTATGGTTGAATGATACCACTCTAGGCTGCGTTCAAATAAAGGCCACCTATTCCATAGTTGATAATGTGCACCGTGCCACCAATGCATTTCCAGATGAAACTTGCCATACCACCCACTATTAAACAGGAGTCCGCTTTCTTGAGGTGGCAAGCTTCCAGATTCGTTAACAGCAAGTAAATATTGAGAAAGAACAATTCTTCGTTCTAACTCTTTCCAACGTGGGTCTTTGCTTTCAGATAAATCGATAGCACCACCAGTTTTCCAAAATTGCTCCCAATATTTTTTTGTTGCATCCATTGTTGGACTAAAGGCCAGAGTAGAATTATCAATATGAGTGGATGAAAAAAGACAATTAAAAGAAAACACATTGGAATCATCTAATGGTTGTAGCGCATAGGTATGTTTCGCGGTTTCTTTTAGGGTTCCAACATGTTCCCAAGTTAGTTTTGTTTCATAGGCGTCTTGATCCAAAGCACGCGTAAATGTTGCGCTTGTTTCGTTTTTTATAAGTTGTGTTTCATGCTTGTCTTCAGCATTCCAATTGCCACCGGACAATTTTGTAGAATGACCATAAGGAAAAGAAATTTGAACAGATAATCGTTTGTCCTTGATAAGAGACGAGGTTATTTCAACAGCAATGGCATCTTTTTTAGGATGGCACATTGTTATAACTTTTACTGGAATACCTAGTATTTTGTAATTACTATAAATAACCCCTTGCCATAAATCAAGTTTCTGATTGATTTCTGATAAATCTTCTTTATTAATTAATTTTCCATCAAGAAGGAAAGACAATTTCCCAAGATTCAATCTATGAGGATTTTCGCGTAACCATGAAAACAATTCCTCTTGACCACTATTATCTACAGGATATTTGGCGGTATGGCCATGTATATTAACTTCAGTCATTTTAAAATCAGCAACTGTTTTTCCTTTAGGTAAAGGAAAAGAGTGCCAGCCCCATTGAGATAATGTGTTGCCATATAAAGTTTGAAGACCTGTAACATCAATTCCGAAGGCTATTTCGCCATTACCAATTTG
This sequence comes from Algibacter sp. L3A6, assembly GCF_009796825.1. Lineage (GTDB taxonomy): Bacteria > Bacteroidota > Bacteroidia > Flavobacteriales > Flavobacteriaceae > Algibacter. The sequence continues at coordinate 4,244,512 of NZ_CP047030.1, read as the reverse complement.
TGGAATTTCAGTACTATCAATTTCAGTAAATATGATATTATGTCTTTCAACTAATTTTTTGCGGCTAATGCTAAAATCTTTTGGTTTATTAGTACATGCTACTGCTATAATGAATGTCAACAAAATAATATTTACGTTTTTTGTCATATGTTTAATTGCGTTTTTGTGTACTGATATTTCCTATTTATCCTTATATTCCCTTGCATGTTTTTATAGCGACCAAGCTCTTCCATTAGGAACATCTTCGATAGACATACAACCTATTTGAATTCCTGGTACAGGATCGTAATTTAATATTTCTTCTCCAATTTTTTCAGAAGTAAAATATCCAAACAACGTATATGCTCTAACAGAAATTAAAAATTTATATAAAGAACGGTTTTCTATTTGTGGATCTGTTAATTTTTCAATAGGAAGTCTTTGTTCTTTAAAAATAGTTGCAGTAGCTTTCTCAGAAATATCGAAATAAGATCCTAATAGCGTTTCAAACTGTTCTTTATCGCCTTTTGCTATTTCAAAACCAAACTGAGTTTTAAATTTTTCAGAAAATACTGAAGCTCCTTTTTTGAACAGCTCTTGGTTTTCTTTGGTCTCAATATCATGATACATCAAATCTAAAAACTGAGGTACATTAACATCTAAAGCACCAGGAGTGTCTGAAGCCGGTAAAATAATATCTGCCAACTGGTTTACCATATGTTTTTCATCAGAAGATAAAAATAGAGGAGACCAATTGTCAGCATGGGCGGTACAAGAAGATAACATATTAAAAATAGTTGGTGCTGCCACGGTGTAGCCCAAACTCATGGTTAAATTTTTTAAAGCGGTTCTTCTGTTCATAATCTTAAGCGTTTTTATTTTTTTTGAACTCGGTTGCAGCATGGTTCGCTGCTCTAGCCGTTAAAGCCATATAAGTTAGTGATGGGTTTTGACAAGCAGATGATGTCATACAAGCGCCATCAGTCATATAAACATTTGGAACTGCATGTATTTGATTATGCTTATTTAATACTGACGTTTTAGGATTTTTTCCCATTCTAGCAGTCCCCATTTCATGAATACAAGCGCCCAATATAGCATCTCCTTCATGACCTCTCACATTTTTATAACCCGCTGCTTTTAACATGGCAACCGCTTGGGCTTTCATGTCTTTTCGCATGTTACGTTCATTCTCTTTTATTTCAGCATCAAAGGTTATGGTTGGTAATCCCCAGGCATCAAGCTTGTCGTAATCCAATATCATTTTGTTTTCATGATAGGGTAAACATTCTCCAAAGCCGCCCATACCTATACGCCATGGTCCAGGTTTTAAAGCTTTTTCTTTTAGAGATTTTCCATAGCTTAATTCTGCAACCGCATGTTGCCAATTCGTTCTACTAGCGCCCCCTTGATACCCAAATCCGCGAACATAGTTTTTAGTATTTGTTTTGTCATCACCAAGGTTTTTAAATCGAGGGATGTAAAATCCGTTTGGACGTCTTCCTTTATAATATTTATCATCAAAACCTTCAACTTCTGCTGATGCTCCAATAGCATAATGGTGGTCCATAAGATTATGACCAAGTTCTCCACTATCATTACCCATGCCGTTGGGGAATCGTTTAGATTTAGATTGCATTAAAATACTTGTAGATGCTATAGCAGAAGCACAATTAAAAATAATTGCTGCCTTAAAAAATATTTTTTCTTTGGTATTTGCATCAATTACTTTTACACCTGAAGCTAATCCTGTTTTTTCATTATAAGCAATTTCATAGGCAATAGAATCTGTACGCAAGTGCATATTTCCTGTGCGTTCTGCCGCTGGTAATGTTGATGAGTTACTGCTAAAGTAACCTCCAAAAGGACAACCACGAACACAACGCGCTCTAAATTGACAGTTTGAGCGACCTTCATGCATAGCGTTTCCTGTTAAATGCGCCACACGACCAATAGTTAATAATCGATCATCATCAAATTCGTCTTCTAATTTTTTTTGTAAATCTAACTCCACACAATTTAATTCCATGGGAGGCGATAATTTTCCATCAGGTAAGTGGGATAAACCTAAGTTTTGCCCAGAAACACCTATAAATTCTTCTACTTTATCGTACCAAGATGCAATATCTTTATAGCGAATAGGCCAATCCACACCGTGTCCGTCTTTTTTATTGGCTTCAAAATCCATTTCGCTCAAACGGTAACTTTGTTTTCCCCACATGATAGAGCGTCCTCCAACATGATAGCCTCTTATCCAGTCAAATTTTTTAGATTCGTTATACGGATGCTCCTCATAATTTGCAAACCAATGTTTTGAATATTGATTTATAAAACCACTTCTACGGTTTTTTGTTTGGCCTTTTATTTCATCAGGAGCAACTTTACCACGATGTTTTAAATCCCAGTCATCTGTATACATGGTAGGGTAGTCTTCAATGTGTTTTACCATGCGCCCTCTATCGAGAACCAACGTTTTTAATCCGTTTTCACAAAGTTCTTTGGCAGCCCAACCGCCGCTTATTCCGGTGCCAATGACAATGGCATCATAGGTAGTTGGATATTCGGTTATTTCTTCTTTAGACATAAATCGTTTTGAGTGCTAATTGTAATTGAAATGCTTAATCTTTTCTTTTTAACCTTATATAGAAAAGGAATTATTCATCATGTTATAAAAGTAAAGCGCTTTATTAATTTATTTATCCTGTAGAATCTGTAGATCATATCAATATAATTTTTCATATTAATGGTTTTTAGACATGATTTTACAGGATGGTTTTTAACCTGAAATTTATTTTATTTATAAGATAAAACAAGAGCATAATGCATCAAACTAAAAGAAAAACGAATATCAGAAACCTATTATCTATTTTAACTAGCCTTTTTTTTGGTGTTTTAGTCTTCGCACAAACAAACAGAAAGACTATAGTATCTATAAAAGATAATCAGTTTTATATTAATGATGAATTAACGTATAAAGGGCGATTTTGGGAAGGCAATAAAATTGAAGGGTTACTTATGAATTCTAGAATGGTTCAGGGAATTTTTGATGATTTGAACCCTGATACTGTTGATGTTTTTAAGTATCCAGATACCCAAAAATGGGATGCAGAAAGAAATACGAATGAGTTTATTGCAAATATGCCTGAATGGCATAAACACGGTTTATTAGCATTCTCATTAAATCTACAAGGCGGAGGTCCTTTTGGGTATAAAAACCACAATTGGATTAATTCTACTTTTGATGAAAAAGGGAATCTTAGACCGGCTTATATGGCACGTCTTGAAAAAGTTTTAAATAAAGCCGATGACTTGGGTATGGTTGTTATTTTGGGCTATTTTTATTTTAGGCAAGATGAAGATTTAGAAGATGAAACTGCTGTATTGAACGCTACCGATAGAATAACTACTTGGATTCTTGAAAAGGGCTATGAAAATATTCTTATTGAAATTAATAATGAATGTAATGGTCCTTATGATCATACTATACTTACTCAGCCTCGTGTACATGAACTTATTCAACGCGTGAAGAAAATTAGTAAAAATAAATTACTGGTAACAACAAGCTACGGCGGCGGAATTATTCCGCAGGAAAATGTGCTTAAAGTTTCAGATTTTATTTTGATTCATGGTAATGGTGTTCATGAACCTTCTGGAATAACGGATATGGTTAATAAAACGAAAAATGTCGCAGGATTTTCAAACCAGCCAATTTTATTTACTGAAGATGATCATTTTGATTTTGATGCCAAACATTACAATTTTAAGGCTGCTATAGAATCTTATACATCATGGGGTTATTTTGACTTTCGTTTGGATGGCGAAGGTTTTGAAGAAGGATATCAAAGTGTACCAATTGATTGGGGCATTAATTCACCAAGAAAGAAAGCCTTTTTTAAAAAGCTTAAAGAAATTACAGGTTTTTAGAGCCTCTTATTAAGAGCAACAGTTTCAAAAACAAGATTTGAAACTGTTGCATTACTAGATATAATTATTATTTAATTAAACTGAACCCAATCAACCGATAATTCACTATCATCTTTTGTATCAAAAATAAGCCAAAGTGCATGTTTTCCTTCTTGTACATCTACTTTAGCTGAAAAGGTAGTCCATTGTCCTTCAGTTGATGATTCAAGATTAATAGTGGAAATTCGTTTATTCCAAGGGCCACCTTGTGTCAGATGAATTTTAGCATTTCCTTTTAGTTTTACGCGAACTTTAACCTCTTTTTCTTTTCCTGTAAATTGTAAATATTTGTAAACGGCTCTATCTTGAGGTTTAATTTTAGTTAGTATTTCATTGTTAGTACCCAGAGCTTCAGTTCTTAAGTTACCATGAAGTGCGCAGGCTCTTTCTGCGTCTAGAATAGATTTAGGATTTAGGGGAGGTCCTGCACCTTGTGTGGTCATCTCAACCTCATCAATACTGCCATCTTCATTAAAAAATATGGGTTCCACGCATGCTTTACGCATTTTAACTGTTCCATGTGTTGATCGATGATAGAATACATACCATTGGTTATTGAATTCTACAACAGATCCATGATTATTCCAAACCTCTGGGTCTGAATGGTCATTGTCAACAATAGCACCACCATACTTGTAAGGTCCCATAGGGTTTTTACTGGTTGCGTATCCAATTTGAGTAGGTCTATGTGCCTTATCTAAATGGGCATAGATGAGATAATAAATTCCATTTCTTTTTACCATATAGGCACCTTCATGAAATTGATGGTCTGCCTCAGTAATAATATTGTCTTTAATCGTAGTAGGGTCAATGGAAATCATATCATCATTAAGTTTTGCCATTTTTAAGGTGAACTGTCCCCATATATAATAGGAAGTCCCATCATCATCAACAAAGGCAGCAGGGTCAATTTGGTCATGACCATATAAATTCATTTTTTTTCCTTGAGAAAAACCTTCTACAGGATTATTAGACATAGCTACACCTTCAGGCTGTTTAGGATCACTTAAACAATAGTATAAATAATATTTTCCGTCCTTATAAGCGGCGCCAGGTGCATATAGAACTTTATCACTATAAGCAACTTTATCTCCTTCTCCTTTTGATTTAAAATAATCTTTGTGCAAGGTCCAATTCATCATATCATTTGATGATAGCACATGATGTGTGTGAGAACACCAATAATCAACACTCTCATCAACCGATCCATAAACATATACGCGTCCATCTTTCCATACATGTGCTTCTGGGTCTGCTAGGTATATTCCAGGAGGAGATATTGGATTTTGACTAAATATATTAATAATAGCTAATCCAGAGATTAATAGGATTAATGACATCTTACGTGTTAATCGATTCATCTAGTTATTTAATTTTGAAGTGATGGTATATTTCCCAGCTTTAAGTGTTAGTTTTTTACCTATGCTTTGGGTACCTGTAATCCCGTAAGTTTCTGTCTTAAAGTTTTTTGAATCTCTTTCAACATTAATAAGCTTACCTGGAACTCTTAATTGAGCTTCTGCACCCGTTGGAATCTCAACTTGCCATGATAAGATTGATTCTTTTTGATTCCATGAACTTTCAATCAGGCCCATTGGAGATAAAAATTGACATTTAACCCATTCTAATTCGGGAATAATTTGTGGTTCTAAATTAATTAAGCGATAACCAGGTGCTTTTGAATCTGGTTTGATTCCTGCTAACCCTTCATAAAACCAACTCACAAATGCTGCTTGAAACGGATGACTCATGGATTGTTTATAATCATCTATATAATCATTTTCGGTTGGCCAGACTTCCCAAAAAGTAGTAGCGCCTTTACTCATAAGATGTTTAAAGCTTGGTGCTGTTTCATTTTGAAGTGTTTTCCAAATCGTTTCATGATATCCGAATCTTCCAAGTACAGGCCATAATGATGGCATACCAAATACACCCGTTTCAAAGTGATAATTAGCAGTAATAACTTGTTGGTTTAGGGCTTCAGCTGCTTGTGCTTGATGCTCAGGGGCTAATACCTGCCAATCAACAGCAATAGCATTAGTCGTTTGGTCTGGTATCAATAGTCTGTCTTTTCCATAGAAAGCATTTGTAAATGCCTTACGAATGTCGCTAGCTAGTTTATCGAAATATAAATAATCTTCTTGCTTGCCAATACGTTGCGCTATATCAGCAGCTATTCTTGCACTACGGTAATAGCATGCTGTGGAAAGCATGGGGGTTATTTTACCATAAATTTCGCGCTCGGTTTTTTCTTCTGGGTTGTGTACTATAGGCTTGCACCAATCCCCCATACCAGAATATACAATACCATGGGTTGATATGCCTTGTAAATGTTCTGTCCATTGCTTTATGGAACTATAGTGCTCTTTTAAACTTCTAGTATCTCCAGTATGTACATAAATGTCCCATGGTATAAATGCGATGGCACTTCCCCAATCGGGTGAACCCTCGCCAATAAATCGTTTACCAGGCGCAACCATAGTAGGGATTCCAGATTTTTTTATTTGTCGTGTACGTTCGCCAAATTCGTCTCCAAAGCATAACATAGGCGCTGATAATTCGGCTGTTGTAGCAATATCGGTGGTATATTTTCGCCACATACTTGCGGCATCAAAACGATACATGGTGTAAGGCACGGTTAAATGTGCGTCTCCTGTCCAACCACAACGTTCTCGAACGGGGCAATCCATAGGTATGCCCAATACACCACCAGATTGTGTCCAATGTGCTATATCAAAAATGCGATTTAGAGTGTCGTCCGAAGATGAAAATTCTCCAGTTACAGTCATATCTGTATGAACAACCATACCTTGAAGTAAATCTTTTGTTGGTATTTTATTTTTTAATTCGCCATTGCTTATTGTTACTTCAGCAAAACGAAATCCGTGATAGGTAAACCGAGGTTCCCAAATTTCTTCGCCTTCGCCTTTACATATGTAATTATCAGTCTGGATAACTTTGGTAGCCCTAACACCACTTGTAGCAAAGTTTAATTCTCCCGATGATAATTTGTCTTCTGCAAAGCGAATCGTAATTTTTGTATTAGGCCTGGCATCAATCTTCATTTTTGCCCACCCCACAAGATTTTGATCAAAGTCAAAAATCCAAGTGTTTGGATGTAATTGTTTAATCTCTTTAACGGATACGCTGTCTGTTATGCGACAAGGCGGTAGCTGTTGTGCAACTAATGTTCTGCCTGGTGTAGTTTCTATTTTTACAGGTTTCCAGTTACTAGTGTCGTTATGATTTTTAGCCCACAATGGGTCATATAAATTGGAATCATAGTTCTCGCCAGCATAAACATTAGAGGCAGTGATGGCACTAGGTTTACAAAGCCAGTTTTCATCTGTTGAAATGATAGAGGTGCTGCCATCATTAAAAGTGATTTCAAGTTGCGCGAGTACTTTTGGTTGTCCGTAACTCAATCCGTTTGCTCCCCAAACTCTATCTTGATTGTAAAAGCCATCGCCTAACCAAAAGCCTAGCGTGTTTTGACCTTGGTTTATTAATGAACTAACATCGTGACCGACATAAAAACTTCTGATATTATAATCTGTTTGAGCAGGTTGTAATAATTCGTTACCTATTTTTTTTCCGTTTAGCCAACTTTCATGCATGCCTAATCCGCACACGTAAAGCCTAGCTTTGGTAATGGTTTTATTTATTTCAAATGAATTTCGAAACCAAGGCGCCGATTTTTGGCGAAGTTCAGGTTGCATACCAATCCATTTTCCAGACCAATCTGACTTGTTTTTTAAACCTACTTCAAAATGAAATGTTTCGCTCCATGCACCGTAACTATCATCTTCTAATACAGCTCTTACCCGCCACAAAGCAACAGTTCGTGAAGGAAGCTTTGAAGCATCAAAATAAAACCAAGGACCATTTTCAATTTTAGTGACCGTTAATTCTAATAGATTTCCATGGTTCTGCTTTAAATTGTTTTTGTTATCAGCAACAAGCAATTCATAACCAATAACTTTTTTTTCGGATACCTGAAACATAGGTTGCCATGATAATTTTGGGGTTGGTTCGTCTGTAACTATCCAATGGTCAAAACCTTCTACTTTCAAACTGGTAATTTTACCTGCTCTTGTCGAGTTCTCCGAATTGCATCCCATAAAAGTAAATAGAATGGCAATGAAAGGAAGACTAAAGCATCGGGAATTCATTTTAAATTTGATTTTCATTATTAGATGCATTATTTTAAACTATTTATTTTATAACTTTTGATTCCAAAATAGAGAAGTCTTTAAGTAATTTAGGAGGACCGCTTAGCGATTCGTCATCATTAACTTCTATCATGCGCTTTGAAATCATTTTACGTAATGATTTGAGTTCTTTAGAATACTCTGGTTGTTCAGCAAGGTTATTTTGTTCTAAAGGATCTTTTTCAAGGTTATATAGTTCCTCGGCAGGATTACTATGATAATCTTTTAAAAAATCAGCTGCTGCTGGATCCGTCTTGGCTGCTTCAATGTAGGATTCCCAATGAGGTGCTGAATTTTCAGGCTTTCCTTTTTTGTTAGGTTTTACTTTTGATAAAACGTCTGTATGTGTTGTATATGCAAATTCTGGATATAAATTTCTAATATATTTCCAACTACCAACTCTAACAGAGCGTATGGGGTAAACATTCATTTCAGTATCTCCCTTATGCGTAGCATAAATTACTTTTCGATGTTGATTTGTTTTACCATAAAGTACTTTAGAAAAAGATTTCCCATCAATGTTTTGAGGTGTTTCTCCATCTGTTATATCAATAATTGTTGGTAAGATATCAACCCAACTTATTATAGCATTTGTGGTTGTTTTAGCTTTTATTTTTCCGGGCCAAGATATAATCAATGGACAGCGTATACCTGTTTCATAAAGTGACCATTTTCCAAATGGCCAAGCCATACCATGGTCTGAGGTGTACATGGTTAAAGTATTGTCTTTTTTTAAATATTTTGCAGCTAAATTTACAGCATTCCCAAATTTTTTGTCGAGATTTTCAACGGCCTGAATATATCTGCTCATTTCCAAAGTCGCCTCAGGAGTCGTGTAGATTCTTTTGTTTATTGTAACGTCTTGAGGTTTAACTTTTGTTTTACTTAAACTTGGATATGGCCTATGCGTATCGGTAAACCCAACAAATAAAGCTATTGGAGCTTTGCTTTTTCGGTTTTTGAGATAATTTTCTAAAACTGCTAGTTTTATATCGTTCCTAGGTCCTCTGTCTAAAATTTTAACTTCGTTAGGTACATAACCTTGATAATGTTTTAGTTTTCCATGGGCAACTTTACCTTGAAAAACAACGTTATAACCTTGGCTTAGTAAATGTGGAATGAGTGAAGTTACTCCAGGTTTTAGTTGTGTTTCGTGATTTCCAACAATACCATTATTATATGGCATCAATCCTGTAAATAGTGCTGCTCTACTTGGGCCACATGCCGGTGAAGCTACGTAAGCTTGATTAAACTGCATGCCTTCATCAGAGAGTTTTTGTATGTTGGGTGTTTTTACTCCTTTGTAACCATATGGTTGGGAGTGATAAACTCCATGATCGTCTCCAATAAGTATAAGAAGGTTTGGTTTTTTATTTTGAGCAAAACATAAATAAAACATAAATAAAAAACAGCTTAATATTATTTTTTTTGTAAGTATCATTTTAACAAGTTTAGGACTTACTCTTATTTGATTTTAGACTCCATGATAGAGAAATTTTCAAGTAATATAGGTGGTCCACTAAGAGACTCGTCATCATTAACTTCTATCATGCGTTTTGAAATCATTTTACGTAATGATTTTAGTTTTTTTGAATTTTCTGGATTGCCCGCAAGATTGTTTTGTTCAAAAGGGTCTAGTTCAATATTATACAATTCTTCAGCAGGATTTGTGTGATAATCTATCAAAAAATCGGCAGCAGCTTGATCTGTTTTTGCAGCTTTAATATAGGAGTCCCAATGCTGACCGCCATGTAAGTCATATCCCTTTGTTCGAGGTATTTCTGTTGCTAAAACATCGGTATGTGTTGTGTAAGCAAATTCTGGATGTAAATTCCGAATATATTTCCAATTATCCACACGTACCGAGCGTATTGGATAAACGTTCTTTGCCTTATCTCCTTTGTGTGTGGCGTATATAACTTTTCTGTGCTTATTTTTCTTTCCGAAAAGGACATTAGCAAAAGATTTGCCATCAATATGTTTTGATGTTTCTCCACCGGCAATATCAATAAGAGTTGGTATAAAATCAACCCAACTTACCATCGCACCTGTAGTTGTATTCGGTTTGATTTTTCCAGGCCATGATATAATTAAAGGTGTTCGAATTCCTGTTTCATAAAGCGACCACTTAGCAAAAGGCCAAGCCATACCATGATCGGAAGTATAAATGGTCATTGTGTTTTTTTTATCTAAATAGGTGTTAGACATACTTCTAATGTTTCCAAGCTTTATATCAATATTCTCAACAGCTTGAATATATCTACTCATTTCTAACTGCGCTTCAGGAGTTGTATAAATTCTATTATTTATTACTACATCATCAGCTTTAATTCGTGATTTTCCTGCAGGAGGAAAAGGTGTATGCGTATCAACACAGCCAATAAATAAAGCTAATGGACGCGTATTATCTCTGTTTTTAAGAAAGTTATCTATAACCGTTAGGGTGGTGTCTTTTCTAAATGTTTTGTCAAGTATCTTAACTTCTTTTGGGATGTAACCGCCATGATGTTTTTTACTCCCGTGTGCTACTTTGTTCTGAAATACCACTTCATAGCCTTGCTCTATTAAACTAGGAATAAGAGAAGTTACATTAGGTTTTAATTCCATTTCATGATTACCTACGATGCCATTATTATAAGGCATCAAACCCGTAAATAATGCAGCTCTACTGGGTGCACATGCCGGTGAAGCTACGTAGGCATTATTAAACCGCATACCTTCATTGGCGAGTTTTTGCATATTAGGCGTTTGTATTATGGTAGAGCCGAAAGGCGTAGAATGATATACACCATGATCGTCTGCAATAACAATAACAAAATTTGGTTTTGTAGCTTGCGAAAAGCCTAAACTAGACATCAATAAAAAACAGCTAATTATTCCTTTTTTTATACGAATCATATGTGTCAATTTTAAAATTATTTTATATTAATTATTGCTTTTCATAATTATAACTGGGCCTAAAAGTCCAGAAGGCAGTAGTTCATCATCTGCCTTAAAATGATTATGTGCTGCGAAAGTTTTGCGTTTTGAAGATGCAGGGATTCCTGTTCCATTTTCAATCCAACTAGGAAGTGTTTTATCAGATCCTTTAAAATTAGGATGTTGTGCATCTCCAATAAGGCGGTTTGGCCAAAGGTTTGTCACTTTAATTTCTAAAGTATTCGTTCCTTTCTTTAGCGCTTCTTTTATATCTACTAGGAATGGAGGTTTCCATAATGTTCCAAGATCTTTTCCATTTAGTTTTACTTCTGCTATTACGGCAACTTGTCCTAAATCTAAAAGTATTGATTCCTTATTTGTACTTGTCTTAAATTCAAAACTTGTTTTGTAAGTAGCTGTACCCGAATAATATTTGATAGCCTCATTGGTGTGTTCATTCCAAGGTTTTAATTTTTTAAATGGTATTGTTTCGTTTGTTCCAAAATTTTTATCGAAAGTTACATACCAATCACCGTTAATATTTTGAAAGGTTTTATAAGTTGGATCGTTATAAGAGCCACTTGTTTTTTTAGTTTCGTTTTGGAATACAACAAAAACAGATTCTGCAGAAGTCATATCTAATTCAACTTCAGTAGTTCCGTTTTTCAATTGTTTCCAGTTGAGGTTTTTAGAAATTTTACCTGTTTCAGGATTCCATAGTTCTGGTTGTTTTCCTGTAACTCTAAAAGTACAAGTTGCTTTCTTAGGGTCATAAGATTGATTTGAAATAAAATAGAAATCATTCTCATCAATGTGATGGTGCGTATATTCTATATCTTCTGGAGTTTGACAATCAGGAATTATTTTTTTTAGAGATTCTTTATATGTTGAAGGCGATTTTATCAATTCAGAATCCCAGTAATTTTTCACTAGTACGACAAATTCATTAAGTGCATTTGGATTGGTTTCTATACCAGGAGTTCGTATTGGCTTTTGCGCAATTACAATGGCGCCGTCTTCGGCTAGTTTTCCAAGTTTTTTGATGGACTCTATTCGCATTAATAAATCTCTTTTTAAAGAGAGCATTTTGTATCGAGTATCTAGTAATTTCCCTTCGTAGCTTACTCTAATATCTCCATTTTCATCAACACTTAAGTCATCTAAAGAATCAATACCAGCTACATCAAACTTATAGCCTTCAACAAAATCAAAATCTAATTTTTCTACTCTTCCTAAAAAATTATTAAAACCACTCTCATCGCCATACATAACCAACGCATCGGCTTGTTGAGTTCCTGTTTGCATGATAAATTGACATCTAGCAATATAATCGAGCCATGGTTTAGACTGATAAAACCAGGTGTTGTTTCGGTGCATGTTAGACCCGAATCGACTCATAGTCATGCCTGGTTTGATGTTATCATTCCAAGGTTGGTGTGCCGATGTGTGGAAATAATAACGATTAATACCTTCGGTAAAAGCCTTGTCGCCTATAACTTTCATATTGTAAGGATGTACCGTCCAATCCCCCTTCATTCTAGTAAATGCTTCTGCTCCTACAATGGATCGTCCTGATAAATGTGCTGCTGAAGACGTAATATGGCTGGTCCATTTCCAAATATTTCTTTGTCCATTTGCGTTATCTTTGTGCCAAAACTCAGTCATAGGAATATCAACAAGTTTTCCTACTTGCGCAGCATCAAAAGATCCAGAACCGTAGGGCTCTGTTGCTAATTTAAGTCCGTTCTCATGACATTTTTCTTTGAAGAATTTAAAGTAGTTTTCATACATTTCATCAGCAACAGTTTTTCTGAAATCCCATAAAATACGTTCTGAATATTCAGTACTTTCTAAAATACGTCCTGTTGCACAAAGTAATCTAGGAATTAAATCATAACCACGTTTGTTTTGAAAAGTATTTTCAAAGTCGTCTGTCCAATTTTGATGTCCCACTTCATAACTATCTATAAGAATTGTGGTGTATGCTTTACTACCTTTTGCATCCTCTGTTATTTTATCCAGTAATGCTTCCCAATGCATAGTAACAGCTTCCTTACTTAATTTATCTAATTCTAAACCAATTCCACCTTTTGATGCAGGTCTAGTTTGCGCACCTGTTGTAGTATAGCCAATCCTTAAAACCACCCAGTCTTTAGATGGAGGTGTCCAGTTAAGCGTTCCATCCGTACCTATTTTATCAGTTAAGTTTAGAATGTCATCTAGGTTTATTATGGCATCTTTTGGTGCGCTTTCTAAAGAGGGAACAAATTGATCTGCCTTTGCTTTAAGGTCTGTTAATGATTTTGCTTCCCAATCTGATAGTCTAAATGTGGCGTTTTTAGGTTTTGGAAAAGCAATGATGGCAACATCTTTATAAAAATCATGACTTTGTTGCTTTTCATTCAACTCAGGGCATTTAAGTTTAATTGGGCTACCTGTTTTTGAACTGACTTCTTGTTCACTCCAAACCAACATTTTCATGGAATTATCTGGAGTAATCCAAGGGCCTCCCGTACTTGACCAACCCGAAGCACTATTAATTCCCATTTCTAAACCTAATCTATCAGCTTCTGAAATAGCGAATGCTACTTTGTCATGATACTCTTTTGAGTTAAAAACAGTTCCTCCATGAGGAACCCTAAGTCCAACATCAAATAATTGAAAACCACTTAAACCTACTTTTTTAAACGATTCTAAATCTTTGGTAATACCTGCTTTAGAAACATTACCATCAACCCAATGCCACCAAGTATGAGCGCCTGCTGATTCTGGTGGATTTAAAAATGATTCTTTTAAGTTGTTCTGTGCTGAGCAGCTTGAAATATTTAAGAAAAATAGTATGATAATAGAACAGTCAAATACAGGATGCACGAATTTAATTTTCATAATGGTATATGGTAAGGCATGCTAAATGCATGTTTTTTTTTATAGAAGGTATTATTTGATTCTAGTTATTTTAGAATAAGCTTTTTTGTTAGAGGCCCCACTTTTACAAAGTATAATCCATTAGCTCCAATCTGTGCGGTAGGTATAGAAATTTTATTGCCTATTTCTTCTGATGAATACACAAGTGCGCCGAGTGTATTGAAAATGCGTATTTCGGAACTATTATTTGTATTATTTAAAACTATATTTATTTGGTCTTCGGCTGGATTTGGAAAGAGTTGAAAATCATCTTTTTTTTTATTTTCAAAATCAGAAACAGAAAGTAAGCTAGCATAATAGGCATCTAATTGGGTGAAAGCCGTTTTAATTTCAGCTGGCGTACCTTGAAGTAATATCGTTTCTTGGCGTAATTTTTCATAAACACCTGCGTATTGACCAGTTAGTTTAGATCTATCAATTAATCCATTTAACTCACTTCTAAAACCAATCCAAGACATTGATGGTGTACGATATTGTCCGTCAAGATAAAAATCTGAAGTTGTTCTATTGTCGACATATACTTCAGAATTATCTGATTCTTTTACTCCAACAACATTAAATTCGTTTAAATAAGATAACGGTAAATAAAAGCCTAAAGCGTTTCCTGAGTTTTCATCATTTGAATCGGCAACAATAAACCTAAGTTTTAACTCCTCTATTTTTCCTTGAAATTGTTTTTGACGAGCTTTAATTTCCCAAACTCCATTTTGTTTTTGTTGGTATCGGTAACCTGGATTCCAAATAGCTACGTCATTTCTAATACTCCAAGATAAAATGATACTGTTCATATTATCAATGCCTCCAGGATATACACCAACAGGATTTACAACCGAAATATCTGATAAAAATTTACTATCATTCCATTTGCCCGCTGCTTTCAGTCCAACCTCGTTAAATTGTTTCATAGCAGCTTTTGGTTCGGTAGATGATCTTACAAATCGATATTCTAAATAATGACGGATAGCTGGTATAGCGAGTCCTGTTTTCGAAGTATAATCTTCATATTCTCCGTAATAATCAAAATCGCTATGCACTTCAGCTTCTTGTCTTGTGAAGATCTGCCCATCTATAGTAACTGATAGATTCGTTTCGTCAATACCATCGTTATCGCTATTTTCTCCATCATCATTGTATGGATCAACTCTTATATTTTCAGATTCAATATAGTCATAACCACCATCACCATTATATAAAATACAGCCACGGCTTGGTACAACTAATTTACTACTTGAGACTGTTGTAATACTACATTCCGTTCCTGCATGATCACTAAAACCAGCTTGAGTTGGGTTATATTGTCCACCTCTTCCCATATCACGAATTGAAGATTGACCTCCACGACCATATCTCTGAGCTTGAATTCCCATAATATTTCCAATGCCAGGAATTTCAATTTGTGTGATATAACCACCTCCATATTGATTGATTCCAACAATAAATCCATTGGAATTTATACTATGCGTAATGTCTCGTCTTTTGCCAATATTATTGGAAATAATTTTAAATTCTTGTGCAGATACTAAGTCAGTAATAAAAAGAAGTATAGCTAATGGTAATAATTTTTTCATTTTGATATTTTTAAGCGAAGATTATCTTCATAATAAGGTAAAAATAGAAGGCTTTTTTGAATTATTCATCCTGCCGAATCTGTGGAAATCTATTCGAATATTGGATTTTAAATCACAGGGTTTTTTATTGATCGTTAAATCATAGAAGTATTTTTTAACATGGTTTTGCAGGATGCTTATAGCAATTTAATTGCTTTTATTTATGAGATTTTAAGTCAACAAATTAATCACCATATAGATTTAAATTATACCATGAAAGAAAAAGTAATATTTGTTTTATTATTAGTAATAACTCTAAGCGGTTGTCATTCAAATAAAAAGAAAGAGGTAGTTGAGTCATTAGAAAAGCCAAATGTTTTATTTATAGCTGTAGACGATCTTAATGATTGGATAGGCGTTTTGGGTGGACATCCGCAGGCAAAAACACCGAATATAGATAAGTTGGCTGCTCGGGGTATGCTTTTTAGTAATGCCCATTGTCAAGCACCTGTTTGTAATCCGTCGCGAGCTAGTATGATGACATCTTTATATCCTAGTAGTACTGGTATCTATTTTTTGAATCCAGATATTAAGGATTCGCCTATAGCAAGTAAGAATATTGTGATGCCAAAGCGATTTCAAGCTGAAGGGTATACTGTTTTTGGAGGCGGTAAATTATTGCACAATGGCGAAGGGATAAACGAAACTCATATTCCAAATTACGCCGGACAATTTGGAGGTTTTGGGCCTATGCCAAAAGAAAAAATTAGTACATATCCAGGGCATCCATTATGGGATTGGGGTGCTTTTCCAGAGACAGATAATCAAATGCCAGATTATAAAATAGCCTCTTGGGCAGAAAGTAAATTAAAAGGAAATTACGAAAAGCCCTTTTGGATGGGGGTTGGTTTTTATCGTCCGCATGTGCCACAATTTGCACCGCAAAAATGGTTTGATATGTATCCATTAGAAACTCTTCAATTACCAAAAACGATATCAGATGATTTGGACGATATTTCATCTTATGGCATAGATATTACAAGAGAAAAGCACGTGTCTCCAACTCACGAATGGGTTTTAGAAAATGATGCTTGGAAACCCCTCGTACAGTCTTATCTAGCTTGTGTGAGTTTTGTAGACGAACAAGTAGGACGCGTTATTACCGCTCTTGATAATGGCGAATATGGAGATAATACATATATTGTTTTATTTAGCGATCACGGATTTCATTTAGGTGAAAAAGAACGTTTTGCAAAGCGTAGTTTGTGGGAAGATGGCACTAGAGTTCCTTTGATAATTGTAGGTCCTGGAATTGAAAAAGGAAAAATATGTCACAAACCTGTCCAATTATTAGATGTCTATCCTACGTTATTGGAATTGACCAATCTTGAACCCGATTTAAACCTAGAAGGACATTCTTTAGTGTCATTATTGAAAAACACAAATACTGAATGGTCGCATTATGCAAGAACCAGTTTTGGACCAGGTAACTATTCCATAACTTCTGAAGACTATCGTTTTATTCAGTATAAAGATGGTTCTGAAGAATTTTATGATCATAATTCTGACCCAGAAGAATGGCATAATGAAATAAATAATCCTAAATATATTGAAGTTATTGGAAAGCATCGTTCTGAGATTCCTAAAGAACAATATGAAATATTAGGAGAGGGATCTACTGGACATTTATCATATGAGGCATCAGATAATAATAGGGGAAACGATAAAAGATGAGGTGTTTTAAATTAATTATTTTACTTTCTTTTTTTAGTCTAGTACCTAAAATAAGAGATTGGGTTAAATTTACTGAGTATGCCTAACAAGGTATTGAGACGGATAAGCAGGAACTGAATTAATGTAATAGGTATCCATTGGACAGTAAAATGAAGCAGAAAACCTATTTTGATAGGTGGAATTGTGCTAGAGATATTCCATTAGAGATTGCCTTATGGTTGTGCTCTGGAGGGTATATTCAATCAATCACCTAGCTTAATGCGATAGGCCTTTAAGATGGTCAAGACTAAAATAAATCAATCATTTAATACCCATTAAAACTCGAAAAATGAAAAATTGTAAAACCTTTCTCTTAGTGTTCTTTTTAGTAACAACATTAACAACAGTAGCAACCGCACAGTCGAGTCGCTCTAAAGTTGGTATAAGACCTTATCCTCGAGACAATGCTCATGAAATGACTGGAGGAGACAGGGTTGCTAATTGGCGGCCCGGTATAGGAAATTATGATGATGTGTTGAAAGCCGATGATTTTACCGCTTTGAATATCGATGTAGTAAAAGGATACAATGGGGTCTTTCGTACCAAACAACGTTTTTTTGAACATTACATCCATCAACAAGGTGGAGATTGGGTTGATGCCAATCCGAATACCAATAAGCTGATAAAGACAATTCGCCAATACGAACAGGATGGGAATGAGGTTAAACATATCATCATTTGTCGTGAAGGCTGGCTGTATGACAAAGTAAATGGTGATACAGGACCAATTGACGGAGACCCGAGAATACTTCATCAAAGAGATGTAGACGATACACGAAAAGTATTCAAAGATGCTCATGCTCTTGGACTGATAAAAAACGACAATTACAAACTGATACAAATGGTTGTTCATCCTGCCGTCTTTCTTGACGATCCAAAAGCAAGAGAAATTGTTAGTACGATGGATGGTGTCTGCATAGAATCTCATCAGTATAATCGCTATTGGCCTTTAGGAAATGAGATATCAAACCCTGAGGAAATAGCAAGAGGTGCTAAATGGGTTTTAGAGCAAGGTAAGGATTATCTTTTTTATTATGGACCCTACCAGTATAAGGATTGTGATACTTACACCGACTTTCTTGAAAGAGAGTGGCTGAAGGCTTTTTGGAAAAGAGGCTTGCCAAAGCATCATGAAAACATGTATTACTACCTGAATGCGTTTCCGCATGGCTGTGGTAATACAAGACCTGTTGGCCCTGAATCAGATCCTAACTCCTACCTCGGGTTTGCCAAATGGCTCATTCAGGAGTTGGATCAAGGTAAGTAGAAAAACATAATACTTTATAAACTGAAATACGATCCAAATGGAGGTAAATGATGTGGTAAAATAAAATCCTGAAAGTGCTGCTGAATCTGACTCTGAAACATTTTCAAACTAAACATTATTAAAAAATTGCTAGACTATGAAGAAATCAATCCTTTTCTTTTTTCTTATGTCAATTTGGATGTTCCGGGAAAAGTGATTATTAAAGTGAAAAATGAAACCGTGGAACTCCGCTACGATAAGAAAAAATTGAAGGCAACAATAGAAACAATTGAACTTGAGGAGAAAAAGCTGTCAAAGGTCTGGGGGGATGCAATTTACAGACTTTCGCTAAATGCTAAAATGCTGGAAACGGAAGGCAACTATAAGTATAGCATTCGAAAAGTTAAATAAAGACCAGATAGAGGTGACTGCATTTAAGATCCGATGAATCTTTCCTTTAGATTAAAGATGGCCTACAAGATCCTTTGCCCAGTTGGGGACAGCCCGAAGAGGATTAAACTTGAATGAAATTGACATAAATAAACTACAATTTATTCAAGAAAAACTAAACAATAGACCTCGGAAAATCATTGGTTATAATACACCTAAAAATCAATATGAAATATTAGGAAAAGGGTCTACAGGCCATTTATCATATGAGGTATCAAATAGGAAAAACAAAAACAATTAAAAATGAGATACTGTAAACTAATTATGTTACTTTTTTTTGTTAGTCTAGTAACGGAAATAAGTTTTGGACAAAAGATAGACAATGCTAGAAAATATCGTTATGCCTATTCTACAGATGGTTTTAATCAAGATCGGGATGATGTGGCAGGTTCAGCAATGGCTGTAGCGCTTTTTGATAAAGCAGGTTTGTCTGATCGTGTGGCACATTTTCATTTTAACACCAATTTTGGTGGAAAACCTAGTCATGCAGAAGAACATCGAAAAAGTGTGCTTCAAACTGGTGTTTTGTTTGGAATGATTGAAGCTGAAAATGCTGCTGATGCCTATTTCGATGTATCCCGCTCTAAAGAAGAACGCCTTGCTGCAATTGAGCATTTGTCCATACAAATGAGTAATTCTACATTAGAAGAACCACTAATAATGATATGTGCAGGTGGTGTACAAACGGTTTATCTTGCTCTTGAGAAAGCAATCCAAGATGGAGCTCAAAAAGAGACCTTATCTTCAACTACCTTTCTTTCACATGGGAAGGCTAATGAAATAACAGCAAGAAAGAAGAGTGATAATCCGGATTACCATAACAACTGGGCGTCGCTCGAATTGTTATTACCTAACGCACGTTTTATTGATTATACCTCATCGCTTGTTAATGGCAGAAGAGAAGGAGGCGTGAATGCCTCTCAGAATTCAACCGCATGGAATCAAAGTCCTCGAAATAAGAAAAAGGGCAATATACCATGGAAATGGTTAAAAGATTATGGTGAAAACGTGGAAGGCTTTGGTTTTTCTGGAACCAAAGGGGAGTGGTTATTAGGTAGGTTAAAAGCTGCAGGTGCACCTGAAATTGGGCATAATGGAAATGCAGAAGGCGATGCTTCTGATGCAGGAATGATTTTTGGCTATGTATTGAGTCAACCTACTGATGCTACAATGGAAGATATAAAGCAATACTTTATGGGTAATTAAAACCATCATTTTGAGATACCCAAATAGTAATATAAAATATTAGGAAATGAATTTTTCATGAATAACAATCATCAATTTATTATTAGATATAACATATGAGACAATTAATTATTATTCTCCTTTTTCAAGGAATATTTTGTTTGAATGCTCAAAAAAAAAATAAGGTGTACTTTTCTACTGGATTTAAAATAGGTGAAGTAACAAATTCATCTGCAATTATACTCTCTAGGTTGTGTAAAACAGAAAAGCCAGTAGCGGTTTATCATCAAAGAAAAGAAAACCCTTTTAAAGGCCCTTTAGATTTTGATAAAACACTTCCAATTCATAAAATGGATGGTGCAGTAGAAGGGATGTCTGGAGAAGTGAAAATGGAATTAATTTCTTGTGATACCATCATTAGTACTGACTGGGAAAATGTTTCTAGTAATAAGGATTTTACATTGAAGAAAAAGTTTGAAAATTTAAATTCTAATACTATTTTTTCTGTTGTTATTTATGGTAGAAAAAATGCCAAAAGTCCGGTTACTAAAATCAAAGGGGAGTTTAAAACAGCTCCATTACCTACTGAAATTATACCTGTTTTTTTTACATCGTCTACGTGCCAATATTTTTGGTCATTTGATGATGATAAAAGAGGTTTTAAAATTTATGACAGTATGTTGAAAACGAAACCATCATTTCATTGTCAGACGGGAGATTTTGTATATTATGACAAGCCAGGACCAAGGGTTTCTAATATAGAACTAGCAAGGCATAAATGGCATGCAATGAATTCTTGGCCTTCTTTATTGGAGTTTTATACAAAGACACCTTTATATGTACAAAAAGATGATCATGACTTGTTAAGGAATGATGCAAGTATTTATTCGAAACCTTTAGGTGAATTGACATATGAAGATGGTTTGTCTATTTGGAAAGAACAAGTTCCTATAGAAGGAATTCCGTACAGAACTTTTAGATGGGGTAAAGATTTACAAATTTGGTCGGTAGAAGTAAGAGAGTTTAGAAGTGATAATCAATCTCCTGATAGTAAAGACAAGACAATTTGGGGTAAAGATCAAATTAGTTGGTTTAAAGAAACAGTAGAAGCATCTGACGCAACCTTTAAGATTCTTGTTTCTCCAACTCCTATAGTAGGGCCAGATCGATCAAAAGGAAAGTATGATAATCACTCAAATACTTCGTTTCAAACGGAAGGTAGTTGGCTGCGTCAATATCTTGCAGATAACAATGTATTTGTAATTAATGGAGATAGACATTGGCAATATGTTTCGGTTGACCCAGAAACTGGATTATGGGAGTTTAGTCAAGGGCCAGTAAGTGATTTTCATGCACAAGGTTGGAGTCAGAAAGATGTAAGACCTGAACATAAATTTCTTAGGGTTAAAGGAGGGTTTTTAGGCGTGAATGTATATCGTAAAAAAAACAACGCAATTATAGAATTTATTCATTACGATGTTGATGGTAATGAGGTGAATAAAGAAATAATGAAAACAAAAATTAACAGAAAATAAATACTACAAATTACAATTTATTATGAATAAAGGAATGATAAAATTAAGTGCATTATATCCTAAACAAGAAGGGAGTCATTTTGATATTGACTATTACTGTAATATTCATACTCCAATGGTAGTAAGGTTGTTAGGGGATTCTCTAAAGCACTCAGCAGTTGAGCAAGGTCTTAGTGGCTTTGAAAGAGGTTCAGAAAGTACTTTTATGGCATGTGGACACCTATATTTTGATTCGATAGACGAAATGCATAAGGCGTTTGAACCTTATTTAGATGAGATTATGGGTGATATTAAAAACTATACCAATGTGACACCTTACTTTCAAATTAGTGAAGTTAAAATTTAAATGTTATTTATCAAATCAAAAGAAAAAGCCAGAGAAATTTATTCTCTGGCTTTTTTATAATAGATAAGGTATGCTTATTTTCTGTTCTTCTTCTTTCCTTTTTTTACAGGTATACCATAGCGAAGATATATACTTGTCATTAATTTACCAGGGTATGATGCGTAACGTTTATTAGGTGTTTCAGGGTTTATTTCCCATTTAGCAAAATCATTTTGTAAACTCTTCGTTTTTAATTCGCAATCATCCAAAGCTGTGAGAGCAGCAATAACAACAAATATATTGTCTTTTCTTAGTGCTTGTTCAGAGAGTAATTGTAATGCGTCTTTAGAGAATTTAGATGAAGTATATTTGACTAAACCCCACGCAGCTGCAATTTTCACATCATCAGAAGTATCTGAGAGCGCTTTTACTAGCTCTTTTTTGTTTTGTTCTACTGCATTTTTACCGTGCATCATTATTCCCATAGTTGCCCAGTATCTTACTATTTTATTTTCATCAGACATAAGATGAGTCAAGTCAGAGATATCTTCAGGTTTCATTAACGAAGCCATTTCAGCCGTAGCAATAATTTTTTTGAAAGGGTAAAGTTTCTTGTTTTGACCAAAGTCGTAGAGAGCAATTTCTGTATTAAAACGTTCGTTTTCTGGAATAAATCCAACATCCTTTATAGTACAAGCATACTCTTTTTGAGCCTTACGCATTTCATTTAAAATACTTTGATGCTCTTTAGAAGACACCAAGTTTATTACTTCGTCAGGATCATTTTTTAGATCATATAATTCTTCAGGAGCTTTTGGAGTCTCCCAAAAAAGACTTTGTGCTTTGTTTAGTTTTCCTTGGTCATACAATTTTTTCCAAGCAGCAGTTGAAGAAAAGTGAAAACGTATTTGTGAATCGATTCGTTGTCCTTGTGAAAATTGCGGCATATAATTTCTGATATAAACATAACGTCCGTTAGAAACAGTTCTTACCAAATCTAAACGCTCGTCCATACGTCCTCTAAATCCATAAACATAGGGTTGTTCTTTTTCTTGATAGCTTCCTGCAAAAGGATGTCCTTGCATCCATTGTGGAGGTTCAATACCTGCAATACTAAGCATGGTTGGTGCAAAATCAACAAAACTAATTAAACGATCAGACCGCCCACCAGCTTTATATTCTTTAGGAGCAAGATGTTTCCATTTCTCAGGAAAATAAACAACGACTGGTACTTGAAGCCCCGCATTATTAGGCCAACGTTTATTACGAGCAAGTCCACCGCCATGGTCGGCAAAATAGAAAACAATAGTATTATCTTCTAATCCAGCTTCTGCAAGTTCAGCAAGACGTTTACCCGCAACAGAGTCTACCACAGAAATACTATTATAATAAGCAGCCCATTCTAATCGCATAGCTTCACAATCTGGATGGTATTTTGGTAATTTTACTTTGGCAGGGTCGTGTAAAGATGATTTTCTCTTGTTTTTAGCAGTTCGAGTTATGTCATGTATATGACCTTCATGACTTTGTGTATTATTAAAATAGGCAAAAAAGGGTTGTCCGGGTTTGCGCTTATTGTAATGTGCTCTGTTAGAAGATTCATCCCAAACCCCTTTAGGAGTACTTAGGTTGTAATCTTCTTTTCCGTTTCCAGAACAGTAATATCCTATATCTCGGAGATATTTAGGAAACATATTTTTTCCTTCAGGAAAGGGAGACATACTACGCATGTGCTCTCCACCTGAACTTGGTCCAGAAATGCCAGACCAAAGTGTGGTTCTAGCAGGTGCACAAACGGGAGCAGAAGACCATGCGTAATTATAACACATGCCTTTCTCTGCAAATTCATCTATGTTTGGAGTGGTAGCAAAAGTATCGCCATAAGCACCCATATGTGGGCCATGATCTTCAGCAACAATCCAGAGGATATTTGGTTTTGAAGCTTGTTTCAAAGTGTCCTGTTGCTGTGCATTAAGGAGCATTGTTGACATTAAAAAAAAGGATAGTAATTTCATATGATTTTATATTTCAGATTCAAAAGAATAGTTTCCAGAGCCAATTTCTATTACTTGATAGATACCTTCTCTTTCTAATATTTTTATATTATTTTCTTTAATAACAGACTCTTTTTTGGCAGGGATAAATACTTTAGCTGTGGTGTTAACAGGAATTTCAACTTCTAATGAAAATGTATTGTCTTTAATAGACCAAGAAGACACAATCTTGCCATTTATAGAACCATATTCTCCTTTAAGATTTGATAATGATTTATCGCCCAAATTAGGACGGATAATAATCTTATTGAATCCTGCATCTTCAGTTTTAATACCAGCCATATCACTAAATAGAAACTGAGAAAATGCACCAAAAGCATAATGGTTAAAGGAATTCATTTTAGCATTCATTTCGCCGTTAAATCCTTTTTCTGGTGTGTAACTATTCCAACGTTCCCAAATAGTGGTGGCACCATTTGCAATTTGAAAGCCCCAACTAGGATATTCTTTTTTAAGTAATATTTGGTATGCTAAATCTGAACGACCAATTTTAGAAAGTGCAGGAAGCAATTGTCGAATTCCTAAGATACCAGATGATGGTAAATTATCATTTTCTTCTAAAAGTGCTACTAAATGTTCTCCAGATTTTGTTTTTAGTTCCTCTGGAAGAATATCAAAATAAATGGCTGTGGCGTATGCCGATTGCGTATGTCCTGTGAACCCTTTTTCGCCTTCAAAATAGCCTTTCCCATCACCATAAATAGTTTCGTCAATTTGAAATTTACCGTTTTCATCTAAATAATGTTTTATAAATGCAGCAACAGAAGTTTCATAAGTAGATTGATAATAATCTGCTTTTTCATCATTTTCTATGGCTTTACTCATTTCAGCCATTATTTTTAGTGCATATTGATAATACATAGATGCCATAATATCGTGCGCCAAATGTTTATCAGTCATGGATAGCCAATCTCCAAAGCCGCCTTTAGGTTTTGCTTCTCCCCAAGAATCTTCAGGATAAAATTTATCATCTTTACTTTTTTCAATATGATAATCCATAAAACGCGTCATAGACTCATAATGATCTTCTATTATTTTAGTGTCTCCGTAAAATTTAAAAGTATTGTAAGGCACCATAACACCAGCTTCCATCCAACCAGGAGAAAACCATTCTAATTTTGGATAGGGTTGAGGGGCAAAAACAGAATAAGGTCCAAAATCATATTGGGCATCACGAACATCTGCAAACCATTTTTTATTAAAAGCACCAAGATTAGCATTGTATAGTGCCGATTTAGAGAAAATCTGAACATCACCAAGCCAACCCAAACGTTCATCGCGTTGGGGGCTATCCGTAGGAATTTCCATGAAATTTGAACGCTGGGTCCAAATCACATTTTCAAACATTTTATTTAAAATAGTATTGGAAGAGGTAAATGCACTTTCCATGGGTGTTGAAGATCCAAAAGCGATACCCGTAATCGTATTGGGATCTGGTTTGTTTTTAAGACCTGTAACTTCGACGTATTGAAAACCATGATATGTGAATTTAGGTTCCCATATTTCAACACCTTCGCCTTTTAAAATGTAAGTATCTGTTGCTCGGGCAAATCTTAAATTTTCGGTCATTAATTTGCCATCATCGTATAAACGTTCTCCAAAACGCATGATAATTGTGTCGTTTTTGTTTCCTTGTACCTGTAAACGGGCATGACCAGCAAAATTTTGTCCCATATTAAAAACATAGGTGCCTTTGGTTGGTTCTGTAATTTCTATAGGTTTTAATTCATCATAAACTTGGATATTATTTCCGGGATATGCTTGCAGTTTGCCTTCTGTTCCTTTATGAATGAATACGTTATCCCAATTTTGGTCATCGTAATCCGAAGTGTTCCAATTGGTCAATTCTAAATTAGCGTTATAACCAGTTCCCATAAGTAAATCGGCATAAACTATGGGGCCTTCCTTAGCTTTCCAACTGTCATCTGAAACGATGATGTCTTTGGTGCCATCTT
Source organism: Algibacter sp. L3A6 (assembly GCF_009796825.1). Classification (GTDB taxonomy): domain Bacteria; phylum Bacteroidota; class Bacteroidia; order Flavobacteriales; family Flavobacteriaceae; genus Algibacter. The sequence goes on along the minus strand of NZ_CP047030.1, from coordinate 4,218,445 downwards.
CATATTCAACCTCTAATTGCGATAATAAAGCCGGATGTAAACCATATAGTTCTCTGTTTCTTGGCTTTGATAATACTTTTGGGCCAACATAACCGGCATACCAACCATCGCCTAAAATAGCACCTAGCGTATTTTCTCCTTTGTTTATGGCATTGCTAACATCATAGGTTTTATAATAGATGCGTTTATTATAATTAGTCCACCCAGGCGTTAGTAAATCTTTTCCTATTTTGTTTCCATTTAATGCTATTTCAAAAACACCTAATGAAGTTACATAAAGTGTTGCTTTTTGAACTGTTTTGTTAACTGCAAATGATTTTCTTAAATATGGAGCAGGAGGTAAGTGCAAGGTGTCTTGCTTATTTTTATCGTCTGTTTTAAAACCAATCCATTTTGCTTTCCAATCGTCTTCGTTAAGCAGACCCATGGTCCAGAAATGGGTTTTGCTCCATTCTGAAGCGACATCATTTTCGTCCCAAACTTTGACTTTGAAATAACAACTTTGTCCTGAATTCAGTTTGCTTCCAGCATAGCGAATTTGTGAGTTTTGATGTGAATTTAATTTACCAGAATCCCAAAACAGGTTACTATCATCTTCAAGTGCTTTTTCTGAATTAGCGACTTTAATTTGATATGCAGATTGTTTCTTGTTTCTTTCATTTGAAAACATTGACCAACTAATACTTGGATGTGGATCATCAATTCCCAAAGGATTCTCAAAATAGTTTACGGTTATTTTATTAATAGAGATAGCTTCATTAGATTTTTGACAAGAAAATGTAATAGCTACTAAAAAAAGAAGAATTATTTTTTTATGCATTTGTCCTAATACTTTTTGGTTAGTTGATAATACGCCATAGAGGCTATTAACAATATTAGGATTTTAAATAGGTTTTAGTATCCTGTTGCTTCACGTTTAATAAAAAGGTAAAGATTTGATGTTTTAGACGGCACTCGTTATAAACGATCGAGAGTTAGGGCTTTATTCCCACGCTACCACAGGAATCACTTGGTGTGGTAATAGGGACCTAAATACATAAAAAAAACGCCTTAATTTCTTAAGACGTTTTTTTTAAGGAACATAATTTATAGTTAATAAATTCACTTATTCCTTTGTCGTTTCTCCAATGACTCTATTTACAACGTGTAAAATACCATTTGTAGCTTGTAAGTTACTTATTGCTGGAAGTATTCTGCCAGTACCGTCCTTGTCTGTAAGTGTTAAACCAGCCATATTTACAGTAATTGTTCCTCCATCTAAAGTTGTTATTTCTCCATCAACAAACCCGTCAATTGGTGTTATTCCATTAACAATATGTCTTAACAAAACAGCGTCAACTCTTTCTGTAGGGATATCTTCTATATTTTGAACTCCTAAACTTGTTTTTAAAGTGTTAAATGCAGATCCTAATGGTGCAAAAACGGTAAAAGGGCCTAATTCTGTTTGGTTATTTAAAACTTCACTGTAGGATGGTTGAAGTGTTGGAGAACCTGAATCTTCTACGTGAATAATAGCATCAACTAAACCCGAAAAGCTGGTATTTGAGCTAATTAATGCTGCAAGAGTAGCTGGAGGAACAACACCATTTACAACATGTATAGTACCATTTTTAGCGTTAATTTGATTACCAGTTACAGGTACAGAGTTAAAAGCTAATCCAGATATTCCATTAAAATAGATGTTTACGTTAGTATTATTTGGTCCTGTTGCCAAAGTTTTATCATATCCAGTTCTTAGCGCTTTAAGGCCTGTAGTCGTGTAACTGCTATCTGGTATAACGTGGTTTAATAAAAGTTCGGATAAAGCTGTATCTGGTATATCCTCAAAACTAAGAAAATCATTATCATCAATATAATTTTCAAAAGCGTCATTTGTTGGTGCCAATATGGTTTTCTTTCCATCCGCAGCTAAAACAGTAGTTAGGTTAGCTTCCTCTAAAAATGCAACAAAAGAACTAAAATTTGGATCCGCACTTAAAATTTCAATAATATTCAGTTCTTCAGTATTTATAGCATCACCATCATCATTCTTAATTTGAGTAATACCATCTTCTTCACAAGATGAAATTACAAAAGTCGCTAATGCGATTAAAGATATTTTTTTTAGATAGCTTAATGTTTTCATATTTACAAGGGTTTAGTTTATTTGTTGAAGCAAATATAAAATTCCTCTATGTAATTCGCATCCTGCCGTTCCTGTGCTATCTTTAAGCTGAACCAGGTGTAATTTGAGTAATATTTCTATTCTGGTTTTGTTGTTTTTTCTAAAAATGAAGATATTTATTAATTTTATCATCATTTTTTTAGTATTCAAATATTTTTTCAGTTTAAATTAAATACCCAAAATAACATCCAAAAGCGCAATAGCATCCATTATTTCTTTAGGCGTTCCGTACAGAATATAAACTTCATTTCTATAGGCTTCATAAATATTGGCATCCAATCGGGTTCTATTAATCATACCATTATTCGTATTCATAAAACCATATTTACTCATTTTAGGAACGCATTTGAGATTATAGGTTATGCTATTATCACTATCTCTTTTATCGGTATAAACAATACTTCCATTTGTTTCATTAATACCAATGATAACCTCTCTGTTAATTTCTGTTTTAGGGCGATAAAGACCTAAAGCTTTTCCTTCTAATGGATTGTCAGAATCGGCACTAATAAATACGGTGTTATCACAACTAGGAAACCAATCTTCTATACCATCTGCCAATTTTGATTTCCATTTCCCGTTATTTTTACGATAATATACATGCTTAGGAATCCATTTATTTCTATCGTGTCTTAGAGACCAAACACCAAACATGTTATTCATGTCCTTATCTGTGCCTTCATGTAAACCTTTAGGAGCATCAACAGATATATCTTGTTGAAGATGCATTGGTTTCCATAATTTTGTACCAGCCCGATGTTGATTAATACAATGCCCTGGAGGACGAATAAATGATATTTGGTAGTAATGCCTTATGATAGCGGTTGTAATGCCATGTTTTCCTGAAAGATCTTCATAAGTACCATAATAATCAAACTCGCTTTTAACTTCATCTAATTGTTTTCCGGGTAAGTATTCTTCATATAAACCATCTTCATCTGTTTTTCCAGCATCTTTTCTATAAGGATCATCTCCAATGTTTTCCCATCTTGTGAAGTCGTATTTACCATCGCCGTGCCAAAGTGCTAAAGGCCTGGGGTCTATTATTAGTGTTTTCTTATCTGAGGATTGGGTTATAGTACATTTTGAACCTAAGGTTTCATTAAAACCTGCCTGAGTTGGATTATATCTGCCTCCGTGAGCGCGATCTCTTATGGCTACTTGTCCGGCTCTACCATACATGTCTGATGCAAATCTCATAATATCGCCTAAACCAGGGAGTACAACTTCATTAATAATACCGCCCGCATTTGAGGTAATGCCTATTTGAAATCCAGATGTGCCAGATGTTAAATGATGCGTTGTTATTCTAGGATTAGATTTTGAGATGATATCATAAGTTTCAGAAGGTTTTTGTGACCCCTGATTTTCTTGTGAAACTAGCGTTGAGGGTAAGATTGTAAAAAATAGTACGCTTAAAAAAATGAGTTTATAGGTATGCATTAATTGCGCTTAAAATTTAATATAACAGTTGTAAATAATGTCAAATATATCTTTTTGAAGGTCTATTTGCATCCTGCCGTTTATGGTTTAAGCTAATTATAGCTACTTGTTTTTCCTTTTGAGTAATTAGTGAAAAAAGGAATATGTTTAATAAGGTAATACACTTGTATAATCTCTAGTTTATCTTCTTAGCCTAATAGTGATAGGCAGTAAAGGGCAGGATAGATTTTATAACATTTATGTGTTTATTTACACAAACTTATTAAAGAGTCTAATAATTACAAGTTGTATCACGTATGAATTTTCTATTGAAAAATTTTAAAATTATCATAGTTTTAACCGCATTTATATTCCATAGTTGCGAAACACCGAGTGAAGTTAAAAAGCCCGATTTAGGGAAGTTGAAAACCGGATTTGTTACCCCTTCGGAAGACAATACATTATGGTGTTATTGGTATTGGATTGGTGATGATATTTCTAAAGATGGAATTACCAAAGATTTAGAAGCTATGAAAGCTGCTGGTATTGGTGGCGCTTTAATAGGAAATATAAATCCTGATGAAAAAGATGGTAAAGTGCCTATGCTAAGTGAAGATTGGTGGAGCCATATGGTACACGCCGTAAATGAAGGGAAGCGTATTGGTGTTGACATAGGGGCATTTAACTGTCCAGGATGGAGTCAATCTGGCGGGCCTTGGATAACATCAGAAATGGCAATGCGTTATGTAACGTATTCTGAAGTGAAAGTTGAAGGCGGTAAAACTATAGATTTAGATTTGGTACAACCTGAAAAAGAATTTCAAGATATTTATGTTTTAGCTTTTCCATCAATAGATAACGAATCGCATAGTACATCTCGGAAAAGTACTAAAATTGTTGTAACGCCCAGTATTAAAAACGCAAAAAGCCTTATCGATAACGATAAGGTGTCTGTAGCAAGATTTTCAAATAATATTGATTCTTATGAAATAGAATTAACTACAGAAAAAGAGTTAACTGCTAATAGTTTACGTATTATTCCTGGTAGAAAAAACATGTTTTTAAGTGGGGAGATTTTTGCTGAAATGGATGGTGAATATAAAAAGATTAAAGCATTTACTGTTGACAGGAGAAAGCTAACACCAAATGTGGGGGCAGATAAATATGCACCCTTATTGGTAAGCTTAGCAAATATAAAATCTAACAGTTTTAAAATAAAGTTTAAACAATTAATAAAAGGGAACCCTGCTCAGCAAAAAGGTGAATGGGATCTAGCAGAGGTTTCTATTTCAGAAGCTTCAGGAATAGAAAGTTATGCTAGAAAAAGTTTAGCAAAAATGCACCCAACACCATTTCCGGCTTGGGATAGTTATAAATGGAATCAGCAAGAATCTGTAGATTCGGCTTTAAAAGTGGGTTCTAACGCAGTTATTAATATCAGCGATAAAATGGATGCTAATGGAAAACTTAATTGGGAGGCTCCTGCAGGTTTGTGGACCATTCAGCGTTTTGGGATGACTCCAACCGGTACAAAAAATTCACCATCGGCACCGCAAGGAAAAGGGTATGAGGTTGATAAAGCTAATAAAGCCTTGGCTCAATTTCATTACAAACAATTTATTGGAGAATTTTTAAAACGCATTCCAGAGGAAAGCAAAAGTGCTTTTAAATATGTTATTGCAGATAGTTATGAAATGGGGTCGCAAAACTGGACAGATGGTTATGCTGAAAAATTTGAAGCCAAATTTGGTTATAGCCCTATAAAATACTTACCTGTTTTTACAGGCAGAATTGTAGGAAGTGTGGAAGAATCTGAACGTTTTTTATGGGATTTACGTCGTTCTATTGCAGATGCCGTAGCTTATGAATATACAGGTGGGCTTAGAGAGTCAAGTAATGAGGATAATTTGCAATTGTGGTTAGAAAACTATGGACATTGGGGATTTCCTTCAGAGTTTTTAATGTATGGAGGGCAGTCGGATTTGGTAAGTGGCGAGTTTTGGAATGAAGGCACTTTAGGAGATATTGAATGTAAGTCGGCATCGTCTGCTGCTCACATTTATGGGAAAAACAGAGTGTCTGCTGAAGCTTTTACAGCAGGACAACGTTCATATGTTAGGCATCCAGCAATGCTAAAAAAACGAGGCGATTGGTCTTTAACCGAAGGTATTAATCATTTTGTATTGCATTTATATATTCATCAACCAGATGATAATAGGGTGCCAGGTGTTAATGCTTGGTTTAGTACAGAATTTAACCGCCATAATACTTGGTTTAAAAAATCGAAAGCTTATTTTGATTATTTGAGAAGATCACAGCATATGCTACAACAGGGTAAATATGCTGCAGATGTGTGTTATTTTATTGGTGAAGATGCTCCTATAATGACGGGCGTTAGAAATCCTGAATTGCCAGAGGGGTATTCTTATGATTATATTAATGCTGAAGTTATTTTAGATAATTTATCAGTTAAAGATGGTAAGTTTATGTTGCCTGATGGTATGACGTATAGTTTGATGGTTTTACCTCCTTTTGATACCATGAGACCAGAGTTATTAGAGAAAATAGAAACGTTAGTAGCCCAAGGAGGAAAAATTTACGGACAAGCACCCAAAAAATCTCCAAGCTTACAAAATTATCCAGAAAGTGATATTAAAGTTAAAGAAATAGCCAATAAAATGTGGGGATCTAGCGACGAAGCATTAAAAACGTATGGGCAAGGGGCTATTGCTGATGGTTTGGAATTACAAGAGGCACTTACAAAATTAAATATTGATAAAGATGTTGATTTAAATGGACAAGCATCTGTGCTTTGGACACACCGAACAATGCCAGGAATAGAAATTTATTTCTTAACCAATCAAAGTGATAAAGCTATTGAGTTTACACCTTCATTTAGAGTAAAAGGGATGAAACCTCAACTTTGGGATGCCGTTAATGGAACAATTAAAGATTTACCCGATTTTAAAGAACTAAATGGCCGTACAGCAGTACCAATAAAAATGGAAGCTTTACAAAGTTGGTTTGTTGTTTTTAGTACATCAAATAACATGGGTGAAACATTAAAAAGTGAAAGTAATTTTCCTGAAACCAATATCGTTCAAACATTAAATAATCCATGGAAGGTTGATTTTAAAAACAAAGACATTGGACCAAAACAAGTTTTAGAACTTCCTAAATTAACAGATTGGATTGATAGTGAAAATGATAAAATAAAGTTTTATTCAGGTACTGCTGTTTATACATCTAATTTTATGTATTCTAAAGAAGAAGAAATGACAGATATATATATCGATTTAGGAAAAGTTGGAGTTATGGCATCTGTAAAAATTAATGGAAAAGATATCGGTACTACATGGATTGCGCCTTTTAAATTAAACGCAACTTCTGCACTTAAAAATGGCGAAAATACTATAGAAATAGAAGTGGTTAATGTGTGGAGAAACAGATTGACGGGAGACCGAGAATTAGATAAAGATGAGCGAACTACTTGGGTTATTGTTGATAGTGCCAAAAAAGAAGAGGAATTGATTTCATCAGGACTATTAGGGCCTGTAACTATTCAAACAGTAAAGAAATAGCTAGCCATGAGAAATTTTATTGTTGGAGTGTTAATTCTATTAACTATAATAAGTTGTGAAGGTTTCAAGAAAAACAAACAAAAACCAGTTGCAACAATCGTAGATACAAACTTAAAGGAAGTTGGAATAGATAATGGTATTTTAGAATTAAAATTAGATTTAACCAGAGGTGGGGCTATTTTTTATATTTCGGAATCTGGAAAAGAAAGAAATATTGTAAATGTGCATGACGAAGGGCGCTATATTCAGCAATCTTATTATGCAGGAAATATGTTAAATAGGGTTAAGGAAGGTCAAAATCCAAATTGGTCGCCATGGACGTGGAATCCTATTCAAGTAGGAGATTCTTTTGGAAATAGAGCGGAGATATTGGTAGCTACAAAAACAGAGAACACATTATACGTAAAATGTATTCCTATGTTATGGGATATGAATAATAGACCTGCAGAAGCCATAATGGAGCAATGGAGCATCTTAGAAGGTAATGTTATAAAAGTACATAATAAATTAACCTGCCACCGTACAGACACTATTTATGGAGAAACGGGAGCAAGAAGTCAAGAGCTTCCTGCAGTATATCCTATTTCGGCACTTAAAAATTTATATAGTTATTTTGGAGAAGCACCATTTACGAACGATACTCTTGATAATCCTGAAGTAGAACATCTAGAAGATGGTTTTTGGGGACGTTATAATGAAGATAAAGTTACAGAACATTGGATGGCATTTGTAGATGATAATAAATGGGGTATGGGTGTCTATACGCCAATATCTTCAAATTTTTTAGCAGGAATGGCGGGTGCTCCGGGTTTTGAAAGTACAGATAGTCAAACCTCTTATATCGCACCATTAAAATCTGTACAATTAAAGAAAAATGATGTTTTTGAATACGATTATTGGTTAGTTGTAGGGGATTTAGACGAGATTCGTTCTGAAATTTATAAAATAAATACGAAACTTAAATAGAGTCTAGCACTTAGCTTTAAACTGTTTTTTAAATGAGTATAAAAATTTCATATATAATTTGCATCACGTTTATTTTAGGATTCTCTTTTTGTTTTTACGGGCAACGTTCTAAGGAATATAAAATATATCAGTTTCCAAAAGCAGACATGCCTAGTATTGATGGTCGCTTTTTAGAATGGAACCAAATTCCTAATTCTTATATTATCCGTCTAGCAGATATGAAAGGGGCTCAAAAGGGATTGGAATCTAATTTAGATCCTAAAGATTATAACATAACGGTAAAGGTAGCTTGGGTTAACGGACTCAATAGACTTTATTTTTATGTAGAAGCATATGATGACTTTTGGGATTTTAATGACAAAGGGTTACAACAAGATATTTTTGAAGTAGTTGTTGATGGTGATTTATCTGGAGGTCCTTTCATTAAAAAGGATAATGGGAATTTAGATCATTTTTCTTTTGAAAAATTACATTTTAAAGGTCATGGAGCACATGCTCAAAACTATCATGTTTTTACGCCCGTTAAAAATAAAGATGCCGCTATGGTTTGGGGAAATACGCCTTGGTTAAAAGACTTTCCGTACTTTAATATTGCTTATGATTATAATTTTAAACATGGCGAAAAAGGAAATCTTAAAATGGAGTTTTGGATAACACCTTTTGATCATGCAGACATTTCTGGAATTGATAAATCAACAATAAGTCAATTAGAAGAAAATGAAATCATTGGTTTGTCATGGTGTGTTATTGATTACGATGGCGAAAAATCTAGAGACTTTATCCATTTGGCAGACGACCTCAAAATGATTCGTGATGCCAGTTATTTGAATTTCTTTCGGTTAATGCCTTTAGATGAAAATCACAGAAAACCAATAGAAGCAAATTGGTCATTTCTAGAATTAGATAGAAAAGAACGATGGATTCAGTTTAAAGATGAATCATTTGGAGTAATAGAAACATGGCATTGGGATTTTGGAGATGGAAAAGAGTCTTTTGAAAAAAGTCCATCTCACTTTTATGATAAAGCCGGAGAGTGGATTGTTGTTTTAACAGTATCTGGACCTAAAGGCGTAGACATACGCTCAAAAGTTTGGGATGTAGTTACCGAATAATTTGTAGATTAATTAAAATATATAAATACATGATACCATTTAAGAAACTAAGCCTTTTGGTTATAGGCATTACTATGTTACTTTCTTGTAACTTAAAAAAAGGGAATACCACTCAAGTAACAAAAGAATCTAAACCCAATGTTCTAATTATTTTGGCAGACCAATGGAGGGCTCAAGCAACAGGGTATGCCGGGGATCCTAATGTAAAAACACCAGCCTTGGATAGTTTAGCGGCAATGAGTGTTAATTTTAAAAATGCGGTATCAGGAATGCCTGTATGTTCTCCTTTTAAAGCATCTCTATTAACAGGACAGCGACCTTTAACACATGGTGTTTTTATGAATGATGTACAATTAGATACCAATGCGGTAACTATGGCAAAAATTTTAGCAAAGGAAGGATATAGTACAGGTTTTGTGGGTAAATGGCATATTGACGGACATGGAAGGTTACAAAATGTAATGCCTGGTAATAGAAGACAAGGATTTCAATTTTGGATGGGAAATGAATGTACACACAATTACAATGGATCTGTATATTATGATAATGATGATCCTAAAAGAAAAATTTGGAAAGGTTATGACACGTTTGCACAAACTGATGCTGCAATTAATTATATGAATGATAGAAAATTGGCTAACAACCCATTTTTAATGTTACTTTCTTATGGAACGCCTCACGCGCCTTACCATTCAGCCCCCAAAGAATATAGAGATTTATTTAACCCAGACGATATTAAGTTACGTGAAAATGTTCCTGTTAATATGAAGAAAAAAGTAAGAGAGGATCTCGCTGGTTATTATGCACATATTACGGCCTTAGATGATATGATAGGAAAGGTTGTCCGAAATTTAAGGAAAAATAGCCAGCTAGATAATACTATTATTGTTGTAACCGCAGATCATGGAGATCTTTTGGGATCTCATGGCGCCTATAAAAAACAACAACCTTATAACGAATCTGCTGGAGTTCCTATGTTATATTATATTCCTGAAAAATTAAAAATAGCTCCAGGAATAAAAGATGCTTTGATGAATTCGGAAGATATATTACCAACTATTTTAGCTTTGTGTGATGTTAAAATTCCTGACACTGTAGAAGGTATTAACTATAGACCTTATTTGGAAGGCAAAGAAAAAAACGTTGGAGAGTCTACTTTGTTAACCTGTGTACAGCCATTTGGACAATGGAATAAAGTGCAACATGGAGGTAAAGAGTATAGAGCGCTTAAGACTAAAAGATACACTTATGCGAAAGACTTAGACGGTCCTTGGTTGTTATTTGATGACGAGAAGGATCCGTATCAAATGAATAATTTAATTGGAAATGTAGCCTATGCTTCGTTACAAAAAGAGTTGGATAAAAAGCTAATAGAACGCTTAGTTGAAACAGAAGACGATTTTCTTCCAGGAATGGAATATATAAAAAAATGGGGATATCCTTTAGACGCAACTGGCACTGTGCCTTACACACAATAAACTAATAGTTTTTTAGCTTATAAATATAAAAGAAAGACCTCCTTTACTCATCCCAATGTTAAGGAGGTCTTTTGTATTTACAAATTTGTTTAAAGTCTAAGTTTATTATTTTGTATCTCCTTTTGGACCATCATAGTCATATTGAAACCAATCAATATCAATATATCCTTTTGCTTCTGAGTTCATGCTGTAATAGCCAACCATATTGGGTGTGAAACCACTAAATAGTAAACGGACTTCATTTCCAAATTGTGTAAACATTTTTCCGTCTAAACTATAATAAAAAGTAGCTAAACCAATTGTGACTTTCGCCTGAAACCAAATCATTTTTTGATTTATAAAGCTTCCTTTTTGAATATTAGGAGCTTCCTTTTTACCAGATCTAAACAAGAGTTGTAATTTCTTTTTTGATAGCAATGGCATTATTTTCAAGAGAAGAAATATGAAATCCAATTTCTTGTCCAGACTTCATTTTAGAAAGGTCTATTTTGGTTGTCATTACATTATTATACCGCCCCATTAAACGTTGTCCGATAATATTTGGAAGTTCATCTAGACTGTTGTTTTTTGAGGAAGAAGGGGCAGATGACTTTAATCTTAAAAAACCAGGTCTTTCTGTGAGTGACCATTTTGACATATCCGGATTAAAGCGCCAGTTCCATTGCATCCCTAATATAGCTCCATCAAAGTTGTCATCAGATGCTGGTGCATTTATTGAATTTCCTTGTATTGGTTTTTTATGTTGCCAAATAACTTCTCCAATACCATTTCCATCGGTGTCAATACCTATATTTGGCCAACCATCTTTCCAAATTACAGGCTCTAGAAATTGTGGTCTTCCCATATATCTTTCTTCATTACTTCCTGTAGATAATTGATGCAAAAACCAACTTGTTCCATTTTCTAAATTAATATAAGTTCCTTGCGCAGGGTTTCTATTTGTTCCATTTCCATTTTCTAAGTTAAGTCTTCCTTCCCAAGGACCTTCAATGTTTTTTGATCGTTGAATAGCTCCCATTCTAAGTCTTTTTCCTTCAGAATCTTTGTCTACATATATATTCGAAACATAATACCTATTTTTGAACTTAAATATTTTTACAGCTTCCCCTTGAAAGGTGTTTGTTACAAGGATTCCCTCTCCTCTGTTTTTTAATATTTCAGTTCCATCCCACGACATAGGATAAATTCTAACTTCTCCATCCTTCCATAGTCCTATCCAAGCTTTTTTTGTTTCTAAATCCCAAAACACCCCTGGGTCGGTGGTGTTTATATGACTACCATCTGCCCAAGTAATTTCTTTTGGAATACTCCATGGGCCTTCCATGGTTTTCGCTTTTGAATAGACTATGGTATGGGTACCTCCAGGTTTTTTATGTCGTTTGTTATAACACCAATAGGCAAAGTATGCTTCCCCATTATATCCAAAAGAACCCGCCCAGTTTCCGCGACTTGTTAGTTTTCTTTCTTGAGTAATACTAAAGTTTTTATCATAATCTACTGGAGCATTCATGATATGGTTTGAAAATTCCCAGTTTACTAAATCCGTTGATTTTAAGATGACCATGCCAGGGATAAAATGATTTGTGGAAGACATCATATAAAATGTATCACCCACTCTAATCGCATCGTTATCTGGGTAATTACTTTGAAGTATAGGATTTTTGTAAGTACCATCTCCTTGATCTCCCCAACTACCCGTTTGTTGCCCTATTAATAAATTTTGAGAAGCAGCAATTATAAGTATTATTAAAAATAGTTTCATTTTTTTATAAACTATTAAACGTGAATGTTGTTTTCATTAATCAAACTTCGTATTAAAACTTTACAATAGCATCCTGTTATTTCTGCAGTATTCTTATTTGTTATTAAAATCTATACTAATTATGTATAAGTTTTACCTACTTAGGAATGTGTTTAAAATAGATGAATTGTGAATAATAATTTTTAAAGACAGAAGTAGCAGGATACTATTTTCTTGTTTTTAGTTTAATTTCACATAAATAACCAAGGTTGTGTGTTTTAATATTTTGTATTGGAAATTATAAACCAAGGGAAAGAGATTATACTTAGTTTTAAATAAAACAAGATTAGATTTCTCATGTAAGTATTTAAAATTGCAAGATATGTAGTTTGTTTTTTTAATAAATTTTAATCAAATGCTCATTAAGAAAGGTAATAAAATTGATAAATATATTATTGTAATAACTTTATTACTAATAAGTTTTTTAGATGTAAAAGCGCAAGATAATCCTCCCAATATTGTTTTAATTATGGCAGATGATTTTGGTGTGGAGTGTGTAAACGCATACGGCGGAACGTCATACAAAACACCAAATATTGATAAACTGGCTTTGCAAGGTATTAAATTTGAAAATTGCCATTCTCAACCAGTATGTACTCCTTCTCGAGTACAAATTATGACAGGTCAATATAACGTTCGTAATTATACGCGTTTTGCAGATTTAGATAGAAGTCAAGCAACTTTTGGGAATCTTTTAAAAAATGCGGGTTATAAAACAGCTATAGCAGGTAAATGGCAGTTAGGAAAAGAGAAGGATTCCCCTCAACACTTTGGTTTTGATAAATCTTGTCTTTGGCAACAATCTCGTCCTAGAGTAAATAAAGCTAAACATGATACAAGGTTTTCAAATCCAATTCTTGAAATTAATGGTAAAGTGAAGTCTTTTACAAACGGAGAATTTGGACCTGATATTGTTAGCGATTTTATTTGTGATTTTATTGAAGAGAACAAAAACGAGCAATTTTTTGCATACTATCCAATGATTTTAACGCATTGTCCTTTTATTCCAACTCCAGACTCAAAGGATTGGGATAGTAAAAGCATGGGTTCTAAAGTTTATAAAGGTGATCCTAAATATTTTCCTGAGATGGTAGCTTATATGGATGGATTAGTAGGCAAAATTGTTACCAAAATAGAAGACTTAGGACTTAGTGAAAATACCATAATTATATTTACAGGTGATAATGGAACTGATAAACCTATTGTTTCTATGTTTAGAGGTAAAGAATATATTGGAGGAAAAACAAAAACGACAGATAACGGAACTCATGTACCATTTGTAGCACGTTGGGATGGTAAAATAAAGGCGAATACTAAAAATTTTGACTTGATTGATTTTAGTGATGTATTACCTACAATTTGTGAGATTGCGAATGCTGATGTTCCTTCAATTATACCTGTTGATGGTGTTAGTTTTCTTCCCCAACTTTTTGGCAAAAAAGGAAATCCTAAAAAATCTATTTATAGTTGGTTTTCAGGACACGGTGACTTAAAAAGATTGAAAGAATTTGCAAGGAATAAAGAGTATAAATTATATGCAACAGGTAAGTTTTATAATGTAAAAAATGATCTTTATGAGCAGCAACCACTTCCTTTAGAAAGCTTAAGTAGACAGGAAAGAAACGTGTATAAAGAATTAAAAAAGACATTAAGTGTTTATAAACATGCAAGGACTAAAAAGTAGTAGCTTATAAAGGTTTAACTGTTTTTGTTTTAAGATCAAATATAGACATTCAATATTAGAATAATATCCTATTATTTCTGCTCAGATTTTAAACAGAGCTTTAAATATGAATTTAATTTTTAAGAATTATATCTGTTTCGTTTATGTAATAGTCAATTAACTGATATAGAACTTTAGACAGAAGTAGCAGGATGCAACGGTCTTATGAATAGTTTATACTTGTAATGTTGAAAACTTATTTTAACACTAACCTAAACCAATTAATTATGATTAAAACTAAAATTTTCGCTACTATAGCGTTATCAGCATTCTTTAATAGTTATGCCCAAACGACGGATAATCCGCCACAAAATATAGTTCTTATTACGGACGACCATAGAGAAACAACGCATAAGTTGGATGTTAATGGAGCTAATAATTTTCAGATAGGTATTACTTCAAATGCAGGAGGGGTAATTAATAGTATAGTAATACCAGGACAAGGTGATATTGTAGGAGAGAAAGCAGATCTTTACGGACGTGCTGTACAAGCTACCATGCGTGATGCTGCTCATCAAGATAAATACAATCCCACTCAAGCTGGTTTTAATAAAAGAGTGGGTAATATCATAACTTCTGTTAAGGGACAAAATGACAATGGAACTTTAGAAATTGTACCTAATGGAACAATTGTTAATAAAAAATTGACAGTAGGCCCTTTTAGAATGGCCCTTTGGAAAGCAGATGGACAATATGACTTTACTGAAAATGAATTTGCTCCTGATGGATTAGGTGGGACAAGGAAGGTAGATGACTCTTATAATTTTGATAATGAAGATAGTGATCAAGACGAACTTGAGGAAGATGATTCTATTACACATACAATGGAAGTAGGTTCTCCTTTTATTTTTTATGGCGAATATGAAAATTACCTTTTAAATGACGATGGACTAGATTTAGGAGCAGCTTCTGTAGTTAGACATTATTATGAAATACAATATAGAAGAAATCCAGACCATAGTTTAGAGCAATTTCGTTTTGGAGAGTTTACTGATAGAAAAACGGGAGAAATACTTCCTATCTTAAATACGGATTATTTAGGAGTTAGTACAGATGAAATTCCAAATGAATATAAGAAAAATAATAATTATGTAACTACATATAAAGATATGACATATCTAAAGTGTCCTTATAATGCTAGATACGATAGATCACAATGGGATCCAAGATATAGGTTTTATAGAAATGCTGCACCTGGCTCACCATGGCAAAGAGAAGATAGAGTTGCAAAAAAAGCACTTAAACTAAGTAGAGCACAATCAGATCAAGGATATATGATTACCGATGAAACTAGTGCTACTTCAACTACAGGAAAGGCATTTGCCTTATTTAGACCATTGTCAGAGATTAATATCAACTCTATTATAGGTAGGGAAAAAAAAGGAAGAAAAATAGTTTATGCACAAAATAGATCTCCAGAAACAGAAGTAGGAATGAATGATAACAGAGTTCGTGCAGGTGAAACAGGTATGTCTTTAGTAGGATTTAATGATAGGCCAGCTTATTTAATAAACCCAGCGGCATTAAGAGATATTTTTGAATCTTACAGATCTGAGATTTTTATGAT
This sequence comes from Algibacter sp. L3A6, assembly GCF_009796825.1. GTDB lineage: Bacteria > Bacteroidota > Bacteroidia > Flavobacteriales > Flavobacteriaceae > Algibacter. The sequence continues at coordinate 4,202,631 of NZ_CP047030.1, read as the reverse complement.
ATACGGTACACCAAGGCAATGTGCAACAGCTATTAATAGATTAAAAGCGTTTTATGCTTCTAGTGCTAATAAAATTAGTGCAAAAAAGAACAGTCAATCGGATGTTTTGGAAAACACCTTCAATGTGTATCCTAATCCAAGTAAAGATGGGTCGTTTAATTTAAAGAATTCTGAACCTTGGTCGATCTATTCTATGTCAGGTAGAAAACTAGATGAAGGAACAGGAAATCAAGCTAAGCTGTCTAATCCAAAAAAAGGGATGTATATCATTAGACAAGCAGGTGCTGCTTATAAAGTGATAGTAGAATAGTATTTATTAGATGTTTTATTTATTGAAAAGAGGTTTGAACTATACAGTTCAAACCTTTTTTTATGTGATTCTCTATTAAAATGAATAAATATTGATGAAAGTATATAATTAATCTAAAGTGTAAATATAACTACACTAAAAATATTACAGAATTATTTGCAGAGAACCCAATTAATTAAATAGACAATAAAATGAAAGTAAATAAAAGACGAGTATTACGATTTGCTATTAATGGAGTGATGGTGTTTCTCATAAGTTTACTAAGTATAAATGCACAAGGTACAAGTCCAAATATTGTTCTCATAATGGCTGATGATTTAGGGATGGAATGTATTGAAGCCTATGGAGGGACTTCTTATAAAACTCCTCATATAAACAAACTTGCTATGCAAGGTATTCAATTTGAAAATTGCCATTCTCAACCAGTTTGTACTCCTTCTCGAGTACAAATTATGACAGGTCAATATAATGTTAGAAATTATACACGTTTTGCAGAATTAGATAGGCGTCAGGTAAGTTTTGGGAATCTTTTAAAAAAGGCAGGGTATAAAACAGCTATTGCTGGAAAATGGCAATTAGGAAAAGAAGAAGATTCTCCGCAACATTTTGGATTTGATACATCTTGTCTTTGGCAGCAATCTCGACAAAGATTTGATAGTTTGAGACATGATACTAGATTTTCAAATCCGGTTCTTCAAATTAACAATAAAGTACAGCATTTTATCAATGGGGAATTTGGCCCTGATATTGTTAGTGACTTTATTTGTGATTTTATTGAAGAGAATAAAAAAGAACAATTTTTCGCTTATTATCCAATGCTTTTAGCACATTATCCTTTTGTTCCTACTCCAGATTCTAAAGATTGGGATCCAAAAAGTATGGGGTCTTTAATCAATAAGGGAGATCCTAAATATTTTGCAGATATGGTTGCATATATGGATGGAATAGTGGGGAAAATTGTTGCTAAAGTTGAAAACTTAGGGATTAGTGAAAATACAATTATAATTTTTACAGGTGATAACGGAACTGAAAAACTGATTGTATCCATGTTTAATGACAAAGAATATCCTGGAGGAAAAACTAGAACTACAGATAACGGAACTCATGTACCATTTGTAGCACGTTGGGATGGTAAAATAAAGGCGAATACTAAAAATTCTGACTTGATTGATTTTAGCGATGTATTACCTACAATTTGTGAGATTGCGAATGCTGATGTTCCTTCAATTATACCTGTTGATGGTGTTAGTTTTCTTCCCCAACTTTTGGACAAAAAAGGAAATCCTAAAAAATCTATTTATAGTTGGTTTTCAGGACACGGTGACTTAAAAAGATTGAAAGAATTTGCAAGGAATAAAGAGTATAAATTATATGCAACAGGTAAGTTTTATAATGTAAAAAATGATTTTTATGAGCAGAGACCACTTCCTTTAGAAAACTTAAGTACGCAGGAGAGAAACGTGTATAAAGAATTAAAAAAGACATTAAGTGTTTATAAACATGCAAGAACTAAAAAGTAGTAGTTTATAAAGGTTCAACTGTTTTTGTTTTTACTATCAAATATCGACATTCAATATTAGACTAATATCCTATTATTTCTGCTCAGATTTTAAACAGAGCTTTAGATATGAATTTAGTTTTCAAGAATTATATCTGTTTTGTTTATGTAATAGTCAATTAACTGATATAGAACTTTAGACGTGAAGTAGCAGGATGGGAAACTCTTAATATTAGGTTAATATTGTTTGTTAAGGATGTACTAATAAATCAATAAAATTATTATGATTAAAACTATAAAAATTGCTATTGTAGCGTTATCAGCATTCTTTAATAGTTATGCCCAAAAGACAGATATACCGCCACAAAATATAGTTCTTATTACCGATGATCATAGAGAAACAACGCATAAGTTAGATGTTAATGGAGTTAATAATTTCCAAATAGGTATTACATCAAATGCAGGAGGGGTAATTAATAGTATAGTAATACCAAGCCAAGGCGATATTGTAGGAGAGAAAGCAGATCTTTATGGACGTGCTGTGCAAGCTACTATGCGTGATGCTGCTCATCAAGATAAATATAACCCGACTCAAGCTGGTTTTAATAAAAGAGTAGGTAATATCATAACTTCTGTTAAGGGACAAAATGACAATGGAACTTTAGAAATTGTACCAAATGGAACAACAGTTAATACAAAATTGACAGTAGGCCCTTTTAGAATGGCCCTTTGGAAAGCAGATGGACAATATGACTTTACTGAAAATGAACAAGGAGCTGATGGACTAGGTGGGGTAAGGAATTTAACGTACTCTTACCAGGAGGATAATGGAGATAGTGATCAAGACGAACTTGTGGAAGATGATTCTATTACGCATACAGATGAAGTAGGTTCTCCTTTTGTTTATTATGGCGAATATGAAAATTACCTTTTAAATGACGATGGACTAGATTTAGGAGCAGCTTCTGTAGTTAGGCATTATTATGAAATACAATATAGAAGAAATCCAGACCATAGTTTAGAGCAATTTCGTTTTGGAGAGTTTACTGACAGAAATTCGGGAGAAGTACTTCCTATTTTAAATACGGATATTTTGGGAGCTAGTACAAATGAAATTCCAAATGAATATAAGAAAAATAATAATTATGTAACTACATATCAAGATATGACAAGACTTAGTTGTCCTTATAATGCTAGGTACGATAGATCACAATGGGATCCAAGATATAGGTTTTTTAGAAATGCTTCTTGGGAAAGAGAAGATAGAATTGATAAAAAAGCACTTAAACTAAATAGACAACAATCAGATCAAGCAATTATACTTTCTGATGAAACTAGTGCTACTTCGTCTACAGTAAAGGCATTTGCCTTGTTTAGGCCACTGTCAGATATTAATATTAATTCTATAGTATGTAGAAATAAAGCGGATAAGACTATAATAGCTTATCAGCAAAACAGATCTTTACAATCTGAAGTAGGAGTAAATGATAATAGAATTCGTTCTAGCGAGGCAGGAATGTCTTTAGTAGGATTTAATGACAAACCAGCTTATTTAATAAACCCAACAGCATTAATAGGAGAGATTTATGAATCTTATAGATCTGAGGTTTTTATGATATACGGTACACCAATGCAGTGTTCAGAAGCTATTAATAGATTAAAAGTGTATTATGCTGCTATTGCTAATGAAAGTATTTTAAGTACGAATAGTCAACCTGATATTTTAGAAAACAGATTCAAGGTGTATCCTAATCCAAGTAAAGATGGGTCGTTTAATTTAAAGAATTCTGAACCTTGGTCGATCTATTCTATGTCAGGTAGAAAACTAGATGAAGGAACTGGAAATCAAGCTAAATTGTCTAACCCAAAGAAAGGGATGTATATAATTAGACAAGCAGGTGTTGCTTATAAAGTGATAGTAGAATAGTATTTATTAAATATTTTTATTTATATAAAAGAGGTTTGAACTGTAAAGAGTTTGCGCTTGCCAATTGAAACATAATTAAACCTATATATAAAGTTAATTACTGATAAAATAAATACAGTTTTTGGGTTTAGAATTGCATCAAAAACTGTATTCGTTTTGAAATTAGTTTTATTTAAACACTAACTTTTTTGTAATAAATATGTTTTTATCTTTAAGAAATAATTTGATAAAATACATACCAGATTTTGCGTTTTTTAGGTTTAATTTATTCCCCTTTTTCTGAGAGTTAATTACTTTTCGAGTAATATCATATACAACAACTTCAAGATTATTATAATTTTCTAAACTTTTAAAATTAATTGTTTGACCAGAGTCAACTGGGTTTGGAAATACTGTTATAGTATTATTTACTACGAGATCCGGTACATCTAAAAGTGGATCATTTTCAATTAGTGGACCTAAGCCTATATATTCTGTATCAGAAAAAGTTTCATTTCTATCGGTTACGCCATCATTGTCAGAATTTAATACAGCCCAACTAGATGGGGTTGAATCCCATACAAATCGAATAACTGCAACTCCTAATTTTTTACCGAAAAATTTAACATAATAGTCATCTCCTATTGTTGCAACTGAAGTTTCAGTGGTGCTTTTTCATAATTCAAAGTTAATTTATGTAACTCTAAATCTCGCATCTTTATCTCCAGTCTAATATAGTAACTCCACTTAATAAAAGTCTTCTCATTTGGGGATTTAAAAAGAGGGGAGGTGAAATAAGTTTGATGTATTGCTTGTTTTTAACGTGATTAATACAAGTAGTCAATCTTGTTGTAAGAATAATTTCCATTAATAAAATATAGGCCTCCTTAATTTTTTTAGAATTAGGGAGGCCTATAGTTAGTTATTATTTCACCAATAGCTTTTTAACAATAGCTTTATTAGAATCCGTATTTATTCTTACGAAATACATTCCTGAGTTTGCATTTATAAGGCGTATGGTGTTCCCCGTTATTTCTGATGGGATTATGCGCCCCGTAATGCTGTAAACGGTTATGTTTATTGCATCATGATGTTCTTCTATACCTTTTATCTTTATTAGCTGGCCAGAAACACTAGGATTAGGATATAACGCGAGGTTATCTTCTAAAGAGCTATTCTCTATAGATAAAGGTTTACATATGTTTTCTGGATCAACAGCATTATTTGCACGAATCCAATCAATTTCAAAAGTGACATTAGTATCTGAAACAGGATCTATTCTAAGCCCTTTAATTATTTTACCCTGCCATTCGCTATTAGAACTTAAATCGAAGGAAAGCGTTTGGTAATTGCCATTACCCGTGTAGTTTGCAAATACCGTTCTAACTGCCGCAAAATTTCCTGTTTCATTTTTCCAAAATATTTGCACTCTAGTATTGGCTTTATTGGCTTTCATTCTTATACTTAGTGTACTAATATCCGAGCCTGACATTTCTAAAAAGTCATTTTTTAAAATTTGAGCATCACCACTCGTGGCTGACGATGTACCCTTTAAAACGCCCGAATCTTCCACTACAGTTCCATTAATATTTCTTTTAGTAAATCCATCAAAAATACTATTATCACCGTTAAATTCTAATGCAAAATCTGAAGCCGTATTCGGGTCGCGACATAGGCTTATTTCTTCAGCATCTAACAGACCGTCTCCATCAGAATCTTGAATTATAGCGGTCGATGAAACACTATAATTTATTGGTATGTCGGCTCCAAGTTGTATGGAATTAATTTGTACATTAGAGGAGGATACACTGTGTATGTTTCCCATATTAGATTCATGAAAACGTAGTATTAATTTTTTAACTTTTGTGAATTTATCAAATTCAGAGTCTTGACCTATACGAATGTTTTCAATGTCAGAAGAAGCGTAAGTTCCTAAGCTTAATGTTCCTCGTTCAGTATCCTCCATTAAAACTTCTACATCAGGTCCTGTATAATTAATATTTAAAGTATTGAAATATTCCCAGACTTGTCTGCCTTCTAAACTAATAGTGTAATCTGTATAACCTTCTATACCATTGCCATTATTTTCTACTGAAAATGATACATTGTTGCTTCCGTAAGAAAACGTAGGTGCAGTTAAACCATCGGTAGTGGTGGATGTATCTCTACTATCATCTCCCTTGCCGTAATCAATAAGGGTAACAAAATCTTGAATACTTGTTCTATCGTTACAATTACCATCTACACAAATTCTTAAAACTAGGTTTTGAAATCTAAAGTCTTGACCAAATTGCCATTGTGCAGATTGAGGTGCAATTCGATTGGTTATAATTTTCGCATAGATTGTATTATCCTTAAAGAGATAAGCTTGAGTTGCGCTATTTTTTAATTGTGTAAAATTAGCTACTTCAGTAGCTCCAACTACAGCTGCGGACGATGGCATATTTGGATACACCAGAATTGTAGCTTCTGAATTTGTCTTAGCGCCATCTATTCTTGCTATCATATAATTTGGAAACTTATGATATTGGAAATAATATTTATAGTCTAAATCATTAGATATAACCGGTGCATCAAAATATATGTTTTGAGTTTGTACATTAAAAACGGCATGTGTTGTTTTATCTGGATATTCTGTAATAAAATAGCGTGGTGTAAAAGGACCATTGGATTTATCTAAATTATCAAGATCTCTTAAATAGTTATATTCTGTTACAGAGGTAATCCAAGCACCCCATTCTGGCTTTTCAATAATATTTGTTTGTTGAGCGTTAGCACCCTTTTCATAAAGATTTTTGCCATTAGGGTTTGGTGAAATAATTGGAGATATACGGCTGCCTGCTGTTCCTGTTAAACTGCCGTCCTCATCTATAATACCGCTTAAATACATATAGCTTACAAAGGATGTATTTGTAAAGTCAAATTTATTCGCTTCGGGTATAGCGGGGTCGAAAGTTATTCCTCTAGCAAAGTGATTAGTTGATTTTCTTGAGGCACCATTGGTTTGAAAACAAAATGCATTAGCACCGTTAGAATCAAAACCTGCAAAATGTGTATCAACAATTCCAGATGGTCCATCGTATATGCTGTGACCTCTAAAGCCATTGTTAAAATGTTTTGCGCCTAAGCTAGGGTAGGGTAATGTCCTACCTGCTTCTATTTCGCTTGCAGAGGTAGGAATCCCTATATTAAAAGATTTACCTACTACTAATGAATTAAATAATGTTTGAGTATAAGAGAAAAAATCAGAACGGCCGTTATCAGCAAATGTACATTCATGAAAATCCATTTTATTAGCTCTAATCCAAACATTTCTATCTACCGATTTGTATCCGGTAAAACGATTGATGATGGGGACAAATTGAGTTCCATTGGCATTTTGTGGTCTGTAATGTCCATTGGTTAATTCTTCTGTTACTTTATCTACACCACTATCTATTCCCCAATTAAATAAGTTTGAATGAGCTTTGTTATCATCAAAAACGCCCATAGGTTGAATCCCTGGTTCATAGCTTGATCCAGATTCATTTATAGGTTCTTCTAAAACGAGATGCCAAAAACCCGAACCATCAGACCCTGCAGCAACATTGCCTATAAAATCATTGTTGGGGTTTGTAATCCAAAATGTTGAAGGAAATGCTTCTTCGGGTACGCCTCTGTCTGCTCCAATTCCAATATCATTAGGTGTTACTTCTTCTCCTGTAATAGGTCTTTTGCATAAAACGCCTAAATTATTAATGAAACTATTTCCTGTTTCATCACCATCTTCAAGAAAAAAACCATGACCAATAAAATCAAAGCCTACATTGCCTTCAACAACGGTGTTATTAGTACCATGGACAGTTATAACTCTATTGAAGGAGTGATGGATACCTGCGTTTTTAATATAAAGTCCATTAGTATCGCCTAATAAATGCCAATGCCAAGGGTATTTACCTAGTTGAGATTTTTGTCCCATTCTAAATAGTTCGATGTTAGATGCTTTGGATACCGATCCAGGCATGTTCATGATATGTCCGCCAAAGCCATTGGTTTCGCTAGAAGCATCACCTCGTATTTTTAAATTGTGAGTTAATAAACCAACTTCTGCTCTTTCATCTAAAGTAAGATCTTTAGTGCCATTGTTGTAAATTTGTTCCACACCCCAGTGCATGTAAGTTAGTGGAGAGTCTAAGCCTATGGTAGCGGCGTTTACGGAGGTTATGGTTCTTTTTTCTGCTTGATGAGGATCAAAATCTGTAGATGCAATGACTATTTCATCACCAATTTCCCAATTAACAATTTCTTTTAAAGTAATGCTCGTTGCGCCGGCCGATGCAGTTGCATTGAGTTGAGTCCAGGTCTTTTTTTCTATACCATGAAGCTCTAACCGTCCACCAGACATAACCCCAATTAATTTTGTGCCCATAAAGTTATTATTGAGTAGTACACCATCGGGATCTGAACCAGAAAGCGTCACGATACCATTTGCTGAATAAGGGTTGGCAGTGCTACCTATCTGTAGTAGTCCACCGTTTAAAACCATAATACCTTCGGTGATTAGCTCGAAATCTGTAGTCAAGCTAAAAGGGCTTAAAACACCAAGAACACTTATACTTCTTGCTTCCATTGTGCCGGATAAAGTAACCCTAATGCCATTTGGAATAATGACATCATCTATAACTGTAGGAACTTGACCATTACTCCAAGTCGCAGTATCATTCCAATCGCCATTAGAAACAGCAGATACGGATAATAAAGTATTAGGTAAGCAATTATATTTTGAACCAACTAATCCTTTTTTCTCATTGATTGGAGTATAGGAAACCGTGATGAATGTAACGCATAAAAGCGTCAAGCAAAGTAGAATTCTTTTCATAAACATGATTTTTTTTAAATGGTATTATAAAAAATGTATAATATTTAGTAAAGTTCGTTGTAAAACGGGAAAAATGCATCCTGTTACTTCTGTAGCATATTTAGTGGAAAATTATATAGCATGTTTGTTTTTTAGCTTGTGTAAATGTGCTAATAATTGAGTTTTATATTCATTTTGAAGTGAAGAAATTTCAGAATTATTAAATAAATTTGTCCATTCTTTTGGGTCTTTTTGCAAATCATAAAACTCGCCAGTAATAATATCTTTTTCAGAATAATCTAAGGCATTTTCTTTTCTTTTGAATACTAAAATAAGTTTATGGTTTTTTGTTCTCCACATAAAAGCAGCTTCTCCAGTACGCTCGTGTAAGGCTGAAAAAGTAGCTTCATTTCTATTTTTACTGAAGAGGTTTTCTCCTAACAATGGTTTGTCTTGGTCTATTCCGGAAAATTTTAACAAGGTAGGCAAGAGGTCTGTATTTTCAGCAGATAAATCATCAACTGAGTTTGGTTTTATCTCTTTTGGTAGAGCTGTACCAGAAATAATCATAGGTACTCGAACACTGGCATCATATAAATTATATTTGTTGAATTTGTAATAACGCGAGCCTAACATTTCTCCGTGGTCTGAAGTGTAAACAATTAAAGTGTTCTCTAGCAACCCTTTCTTTTTTAGTGCTTTTAAAGTTCGTCCCATCATATCATCTATCCAAGTTACATTGGCGTAATAGCGCATCGTCATTAATTTCCACTCCTCCTCTGAAGCATTTTTCCAATAGTCCTCATACATTTTTCTTCGGTTTACACCTTCAGAATGTGGAGACTTATCTTGGCTCCAATTAGGTTGTTTTGGATATGTGATACTATCTAAATCATATAAATCTTCGTATCCATTTGGAACGTTATGGCCCGCATGTGGTTTCATATAAGACAGATATAAAAACAAAGGTCTTTCGTCATTTCTATTCTCTATGTAGTTTATGGTTTGTTTGGTAATCCAGCCGTCTCTGTGATCTGTTTCATCAAGTTTACTTGTAAAGCCTAGATATCCTAAATTATTTTCTTCACCAGCACCCATATCCTTAATTTCAGCATCATATCTTTTTTTAGATTCAGGATTCATTTCTAGCATGCTAATCGCACCATCTTCTTTTATTTCAGATACATATCGCGTTTCAAAGCCTCTCGTATTCGTTTTGAATTTTCCCCAATGTGTTTTTCCGAAACCAGCAGTTTCATAGCCTGCATCCCTAAAATATTCAGCCATAGTTTTTACAGGAACGTCTTCATCTTTTAAGCCATCACTATTTCTATAAACACCTGTTTGGTTTGGGTATAAACCCAACATCATAGAGTTGCGACTTGGTACGCACATAGGTGCTTGACAAACGGCTTGATTGAATAAAACACCCGCTGTTGCTAAACTATCTAGAGTAGGTGTAAGGACTTGTTTATTGATGATTCCTAAAGCGTCATAACGATGCTGGTCATCCATTAAGAAGATGATGTTTGGTCGCTTTGATGTTATTTCTGAAGCTTGTTTTTCTTCTGATTTATCTTTACATGATACAAAAAGACAGAGTGTAAGAACTAGAGGTATAAGTTTTGATATCTTCATATTAATTAATTTAAAAAGGATATTAAAAAGTGTATTCCAATTATTCTTTTTTTTGATTAAAGTGTAATTGATATTTTATTCAAAATCTTATTGGAAGATTGACCAATTAATATATCGAATTTACCCGACTCTAACCACCATTTATGTGTATCGGGATTGTAGTAAGAGAAAGCACTTTCATCAAGATTAAAAGAAATACTTTTGGTTTCCCCCGGTGCTAATAGAATACTTTGGAATCCTTTTAATTCTTTTAGAGGTCTTGGGAAAGTAGATTGTTGATCATGTATGTATAATTGAACTACATCTATACCCTTTACCATTCCTGTATTTTTTATTGTCATACTTACAGTTACACTTTTTCCTTCTTTTTTAATTTTTGGTTTTCCGTAACTATAAGTCGAATAACTCAAGCCTTCCCCAAAAGAAATTAATGGTTCAATTTTTTGGCTTTCATACCAACGGTATCCAACAAAGACTCCTTCATTATGTTCTATAGTATCCTTTTTAGCTGAGTTTTGTCTAAAGGGTGCGGCTGGTGAATCTTCATATTTTTTTGGAAATGTTACAGGCATTCTTCCTCCAAAATCATTGTCTCCAGCTAATAAGGAAGCCAATGCATTACCATTTTCAATACCTGCATACCAAGGTAGTACTAGGGCAGGAGCTTTATCAAACCAAGGCATAGACATAGGTGTTCCTCCGTATACTATGATGGCAGTATTAGGATTTACAGCTAAGACACGTTCTACTAATTTGTCTTGGTATTCTTGTAGTCTCATAGACAATCTATCCATACCTTCAGACTCTGTATTATGATCCAATCCTATGGCTAGTACAACAAATTCTGCATTACGAGCTGTTTCTACAGATTTCTCCAGCTTGTCATTTAATTGCTTTTCAGAATTTGGGGTAATCCATGATAATTGGATATTTCCATCGCCACGGGCTTTACGGAACGTAAGTTTAATTTTGTACTTTTTACCGCCTTTTAAAGCCATGGTAGTTTCTCTAAATCTTTGAATAAACTGTTTGTTAGAAACCAATTTACCATCTAACTCAAGTGTTACTTTCTGACTTCCTTTTATTCTTATAGTATAATCTCCAGATGCAGGCGGAACAAGTGTACCAGTCCACTCTGCAATAAATTTATCAGAGCTTAATTGATCACGATCTGGTGAAGCCATTTCCCAGTTAAAATTAATATCGGGCGTGCTATGGTGTACGATATTTTTTTTATCAGTATTAGGGTGTTTACCTGTATAAGTGGCTAAGAATCCTTCTCTTTTTTTGCCCGTTTTATCGATATGATATACGTTAGGAGCAGCAATGGTTTTGTATAGTTCATTGATAGAAAAAGGTACATTGGTTACCTTATTTCCAAATCGTTTTTTAAGACCTTGCAATGCAGTTATTTCATACATTACCCCTCTAACGCCAGAACTTCCCCCAGATTCTTTAGAGAATTGTTTATTTGCCATAGGTCCTAGTACTGCGATTTTGTTTACTTTACTAGATATTGGTAATAATTTATTGTTGTTTTTAACCAATACCATACTAGCCAATGCAGCATCAAAAGCTAATTGGTGATGTTTGTCATAATCAACTATAACCTTTGGTTTAGCAGGAACACCAGGTAATTTTCCTGCAAAATAATTACCTCTTAATAATCTCTTTACTTTATCATCAAGTGCCAATAAGTTTTCTTTACCGTCATTTGCAATTGGTTTTAATTTATCTACTCTAAATGGAGATTTGACTTTTCCTGGCATAGATAAGTCTAGACCTGCTTCATAGGCTTCCTTTGATGTCTGAACTCCATTCCAATCGGTATATAAAAATCCTTGCCAATTCCATTCGTCTTTTAATATGTTGATTATATCCGGATTGTCAGAAGCATGAGGACCATTTACTCTATTAGCACCAGTCATAATACTCAATACTCCAACTTCACAAGCTGCTTTAAAGGCTGGTAAGTAAATTTCATGCATAGCTCTTTCGTCTATCACGGCATTTACTTGTCCTCTATTTTGTTCTTTATTGTTTCCGATAAAATGCTTAGCCGAATTTAATGCTCCTGCACCTTGTCCTCCTAATATAAATGCACTTGTTACTTTTGCATTTAAATATGGATCTTCGGTATAATATTCAAAATTTCTTCCGTTTAATGGATCTCTAATAATATTGATAGAAGGAGCTTCTAAAACATCCCAGCCTGCTTCTAATAATTCTGAAGAAATAGCTGCTCCAATCTTTTTAACCAATTCAGGTCTAAAACTTGCAGCTTGCGCAATACCGGTAGGGAAAAGTGTACTTTTATATGAAGTTTGTAGTCCTCTAGGGCCATTATAAAAAATCAAAGGTTCTACATTCAATCTTTTTACAGCAGCAGAACCTCTACTGGGAGGTGCTTGACCGTCAATATCACCTTGTAGCATAGTGAGCTTTTCCTCTAATGTCATTTTTTTAAGAACTTCATCAACTGCAGTTTCCATTTCCACAGTGAAAAATTCGTTATACTTTGGTACACTATTATATACAGGTTTTTTTGCAATATCATCTTTTATATTTTGTGCATTTGATACACAAGTTATAAGAATAAATAAAGTAATAATTGAAACTATCTTCATACTGTTTTTTTAAAATATGTTATTTTGATGTTGCTCTACTTATATTGTAGGCGTCTTCTTTTGTTGGTTTAGTATCTATTCCTTGAAATAGTTTTCTTTGCTCGATAAGTGATAATGCAATTCCTGTCATTGTATTCGCATAAGTTTTCCCATTGTTGATTGTTTCTGGGTAGAACGTGAAAGCATTGTTATAGGTTACTGGCATAATAATAAGTCTTTTACTTCTCATGAATTCAAAATCCATCAAATCTACTCCAAGCCATCTTACAAATTCTCTAAATTGCTGCAACCCATTTGGATTTCCATAAGGAGCTGTCATTGTATTTACTGGAGTTTGTAAAATAATACGTTTATTTACAGTCGTTGGGTTTGTCCAAAGCCATTTTAATAAGGTTTGTCTTGATCCTGCATTTTTATACCACAATTCAGGTTTTGCCTCCATTACAATATCATCAACTAAAGGGTTTTCACACCAGTTACGATTGGTTATGGAATTGTTTCTTGCGTTCCAATAAAGCCTTGTTCCTGGACGATTTTCATCTAGCCAATCTCTCATTTTTTGAACTTCTGCCTCTGTCCAAGCGTAGACTACTCCTTTTGATGATTTAGCGTTACTTCCGATATAATTATCAAAAAACATAATTCCTTTTACATCATATCCTCCAGCATCAATACGTTTAAATTTCTTTTCTAGAAGCGTTATCAAATCTGGTCTATTTGGATAGGCATCGTTTTCAAAAAATGTTCTAGCTATTTCTACAAATCCATTTTTAGATCCTTTTTTGAATAGGGTGATAACACTATTAAATTCTTGTAAGGATAAAGATTTTTCTCCTTCGCTAGGTGTTCCCTTTAAAGGTTTTACAGGAGTTTTGTTAATATTTAAACCTTCAACTAGTTTTGCTGTATTTTTCCAAGTTTTATTTTTGTACAATGCATTCTGTGGAGTACAGGTAGTTCCCATCCAGACTTGGTATTGAGAATAAGTATTACTTGTTGTCAATAAAATAATAAGTATTAGATAGTTTTTTTTGTAGATGTTCATGTTTCTTAAGTTCAAAATTATATCCTATTTTTAATAGGATATAGGATTTTGTTAGGAGTAGAGCTTTGTAGAGTGGGTTACTTTACAATACCAGGTTTTCTGTTCCCAGTTCCTTTAGCAATTCCTACATTTAAGTCTCCTAATTCTTTCCTAGCTTCTTCAACTACTTCCATTAGTTCTTTTACTTTTTCTGGATAGGTTGCAATCACGTTGTATTGTTCCCCAGGATCACGAGTCATGTCGAATAGATGAGGTTCTGTAATGACTATTTTTTTCCTTTTACCATTTTTTCTATCGTTTCCTATTTCATTTTGATAGCTTTTGTAGGTATGAGGTAATATGAGTTTCCAGTTTCCTTTTCTAACACCGTTTAGGTTGTTTTTTCCGTAGTAGTATAAAATGGTTTCTCGTGGATCAGATGTGAAATCACCTATAAAAAGGGAACTAATATCAACACCATCAATTTTATTTTTAGATAATTTTCCTTTTGACATTGCCGCTAGAGTAGGAAGTAAGTCAATAGCACAACCTAATTTATTACAAACCGTTCCTGCTGAGATTTTATTTGGATATCGGATGATGAATGGTACACGCTGTCCGCCTTCCCAACTACTTAGTTTACCTTCTTTTAAACCACCAGATGAACCTGCATGGTTTCCAAAACTAAGCCATGGACCATTGTCTGAAGTGAAAATAACAATGGTGTTATCCTCAATATTATTCTTTTTTAAGGCTTTTGTAATCTCCCCAACAGACCAATCAATTTCCATCATGACATCGCCATACATACCTTGTTCACTTTTTCCTTTAAACTTGTCAGAGACTCCTAAAGGAATATGTCCCATGCTATGTGGTAGGTATAAAAAGAAAGGCTTATCTGCATTTTTATTTATAAATTCTACAGATTTTTCAGTGTACATCGTGGTCAAGTTATCTTGATCTTCAAAACTGGTAATATAACTAACTGTTTTATTGCCTTCAATTAAAGGCAAGTCTGGAAGCTTACCACGTCCTTTGTCTTTAGGAAGTCTTTCTCCTGTCTGGCTACTATAGGGCCATATATCATTTGAGTAAGGCAATCCAATAAATTCATCGAAACCATGTTGTAATGGCAAAAATTCTTTCTGCCATCCTAAATGCCATTTACCAACACAAGCTGTTGCATAACCTTGATCTTTAAACATTTCAGCAATAGTGTACTCATCTGAGTTCAATCCCGTGTTGTGAAATGGAAATAAGGCGCCGTTAATGCCAACTCTATTTGGGTAGCATCCAGTCATGATTCCAGCTCTAGATGCACTGCATACGGGTTGCGCTGCGTAAAAATTAGTAAAGCGCATGCCTTCGCTTGCCATTTTATCAATATGTGGCGTTTGAAAACCAGTAGCTCCATAGACACCAACATCGCCATAACCTTCATCATCTATAAATACAATGATGACATTTGGTTTAGTTGGGTTTTTACTTTGTGATTGCATCGTTTTGCAGCTAAAAAAAAGGGATGCAATTAGTATTAATAGAATGTGTTTTTTCATTTTTAGATGCGTTTATTTACTGAAGTTAAAAGCGTTAAGGTGAACAACCTCGCCTTTATTACCTTTAAATACGAAATATAGATTATGAGTTTTCTTTTTGTTTTTTAATGTAGTAGATACGGTTTTGTAACTGTCCCAACTGCCTGTATTTGGTATGTTACAGGTGCCTAATAATTCTCCTGTTGGACTATCTAATCGAATTTCTATGGTTGCATTATCAACTTTTGAAGCCACCTCAAAATTAATAGAAGTATTAGCATCCATTTTTATGATACTTGGAAAGTTTACATAGTCGTTATTTTGAATATTTGTCAAAACAAAACCATCTTGTCCTTCTTTTTTCTGAATGCCTTCAGACTTTTTAAAAAACCATTCAGCCTCGATAGTATCCCATAATGCACTATAGCTTCCAACACCAGTTTCATAATATTTACCTGTTTCTATAAAATTGGGGTCGCTAATCATATCACCATTATCTTTATAATGTAAATAAGTCATCATAACTTGCCTATATGCTCTATTGTCATAAGGAGCGCATGTAAATTCCCAAGCATGGTAACTTTGCCCATTGTAATTTGCAAAACTAGCGTGTCCTTTGGGTTGTCCAGTACTTCTTTCATTAACGTAAGGTCCTTCTATGTTTTTGGACGTTCTATAAATTCCTGCACAGCTTAAATAATACGTGTCTCCATATTTATGAAAATATTGATGATCTCTAGCTCTCCCTTTTTCTCCAAAACCAAATTCGGTATCGGTTTTTAACGAAATTGGTTCTCCTTTTAGTGAGACCATATCATCGTTTAATTCAATAAGTTGGTAATACAGCATGTTGTTTTGAAAGAACCCATTTCTACCGTATATCAGATAGTGTCTCCCATCGTCATCTGTAAAAGTGGTTGGGTCATATTCGTAATTTTCAGACATTCCTTTTGGTAAAAAGGCTTTGTTGTAAATATCTACGTAAGGTCCTTGTGGAGTATCTGCAACCAATAAACCTGTTTCTTCGCCAGCGTTAGAAAAGTAGAAATACACTTTATCATTTTTAAAAGCAAGATCTGCGGCCCAACATCTTGTGCTAGCTTCACCTAAATAAGTGTCTTTTGGATCTATATGTGCTTCAACTTTCCAATCTCGTAAATCGGTAGATGAAATAATAGTCCAATAGGTCATTTTAAATCCTTTGTTTCCAATAGCATCGTCTTTGCCAATAGCCATATACATTTTTCCATCATGAACTTTCATGGCGGGATCTGCATAGCCTCTTATAATTGGATTCTGAGAATATGCTTTTTCACAATTTATAAGAACAATAAAAGAGAGTAATAATATTTGAAAAACAGTTTTCATAAGTTTTTTATTTTTTAGTAGCTTGGATAGTTTTTAATAGGAAATATTGGGGGTATTCCAAATTTTGATTTACTTCCTTTTTTATAATTAGGATTTTTTACAGGAACTAGAGCATCAATATCGTTAAGATAATTCTCGAGCATTTTTGTCATGCTCTGAACTAGTTTTTCTTCATTTGCCGCAATGTTAATGCTTTCAGAAATATCTTCTTTTAAGTTGAATAATTTATATTCGGGAGTTCTGTTAGGTCCTTCACCATACACTTTTAGTAATTTATAATCTTCGTGCCATACTGCTGTTGTAGGATAGTTGCCTGTGGCGGGAACATAATGTGGAAAGTGAGAAAATACCGCTTTTCTGTTTAGTGGTTTTTGTTTAGTTAGTAAGTCACTTAACGATATACCATCTAGTTTTTGCTCTGGGTTTTGCTTTGTATTTGTGATATCTAATAGGGTTGGATAAAAGTCGGTACTTTGAATGATTTCATCTGAAGTAGAATGTGGTTTAATTTTACCTTTCCAAGATACAATACAAGGCACTCTAATACCGCCTTCATAGATATTTCCTTTACCAAAACTTAAAGGGTAGTTGTTGGTTGGAAAATCTCCATTAACCACGTCGTACATGTTTCCACCGTTATCAGAATAGAAAACGATAACCGTATCTTCCATAATATCAAGAGCTTCTAATTTATCCAAGATGGCACCTAAACTCTCATCTACTTTCTCCATCATACCTCCCATAATTGGGCTGTTTTGTTTGCCACGAGGATCTTTTTTAGCCGCATATTTGGCAATTAATTCTTTTGGTGCTTGATAAGGGGCGTGGACACCATATTGCCATACGTTTAAGAAAAAGGGTTTGTCTTTTGTCTGATTGTCAAGAAAATTTACTGCTTCTTTTGTAACTCTATCTGTTATGTATTCGTGCTTTTCTCCGTTTGGTAAATTCGGTATTTTATAAGGCGAAAAATAACTTGGAGGTCCTGGATGTTGTTGGCCGCCAATATTAATGTCAAATCCATGATCTTCTGGCCAATAGCCTTTTTGACCTAAATGCCATTTACCAATATGAGCCGTTGTGTATCCATTTTCTTTTAAGGCTTCGGCAATAGTAAATTGATTTGTAGTAAGAAAGGTTCTTGAATCTGGTGTTGCCATTTTTTGCCAAGGCGCTCCTTTTTTTGCACTTAAATCTTGATTTGGGTTTGGAGGTAAATGGCCTCCAGGCATAGTAATACGAACTCTTGCAGGGTCTTGACCTGTTAAAATACTAGATCTGGTTGGCGAGCATAGCGGGTTAGCTGCATAGGCATGGGTAAATTTCATTCCCATTTTTGCTAACCGCTCAATGTTAGGGGTTTCGTAGTATTCACTTCCGTTTATACTGGTATCCATCCAACCCATATCATCAACTAAGAAGAAAATAATATTAGGTTGTTTTACTGTTTTTATCTCTTTTTTTGTGTGAGAACCACATGCAAGCACGCTTGTAAGAAGCGTTGCTAAACCAAAGGTTTTTAATGTTTTTATCATGAATTTATTGAATTACTTTTAACCCTTTTGGAGCCTCTATAGATGTTGTTGTTTTACCGTTAGATTCTTTTTTATGACCGACTTTTAATACTCCAAATTTTGTTGGAAACGTACCGTTAACAAATTCTAACTCGCCAAGGTGTGGTTCTAGTTTTATAGTATTTCCGCCATCTAAAACATTTACGCCTAATACATGCTGTGTTAACCAAGATGTTGGTCCGCTTGCCCAACCATGGCATAAACTATGCCTTAATCCTACATAACAAAAGGCTCCAAAATCTTTATGAATATCACTTTTGTTTTCAGTGGGAACTTCGTCAATTCTTCCGCTAATTTTACCTTCTGTAATATTAAAATCTTCCCAAAACGTTGTAGCACCTAAATCTAACATGCCACCCCAATAGTCTTTAATAACATTTATAGCCCCGTTGTAATCATCGGCTTTGGCCATAGCTTCTAAAATATAATAGCCATAAAACGTTGACATATTTTCAACACCATCTTTTTTTAATATTTCAGTATTTGTCGTTTTTGCTTTTGCTATATCTGCCAATACCATTAAGGAGGCTGCTTGTTTTGTTGTGTTGCCTTCTGGAGTATGTTTCTTTAAATTTTTAGATGTTTTTAGATATTTTTTCTGAAGATCGGGTCTGTTAAATTCTCCCATAATGTCCGAACCAGCTTCAAAAGTCATAATCATCATAGCTTGTAAGCCTGCATGAATAGCTTTAGGGTCTGTACTTGTTGGCCAATCTAAAAAACGCATTCCGTTTAAAACCTCTTTATTGTCGTTATCTATAAAAGTGCTTAACTGATCTAGCAAAGCAATCATATAGGTTTCTTGTTCTTTTAAGTATGGTAAATCACCATGATAATCGTACCAGTTTTTATGAATTAATAACCACCACATTGAATACGAACTAATCGTGTTCATCCATTGTGGTAACGGGTGTTGGTCTCTAGCCAAATCTAAACTTTTAGGGACAATACTATTTTTTCCAAAAACAGTATTAATCGTCATCACTTCGGGATGCATATCGCCAACCCAAACTAAACGATCTCTTTTTATACCGTCCCATAAATAACTTTGCATGTTTAAATGCACAGTATAAGCACCTGTTAGCCAAATATCATTTAAACGTTTATCGCTACTTTCAAAGGAGCCTAAATAGGGAATGTCTCTATATGTAAATGCTGCTGCAATTTCTTTTAATGGTGCATTTTCATTAGCGTCAACTAAATCAATTCTAAGAAAACGAAACCCAGTTTCTCCAACTTCCACAGAGCCTAACCATGGGACTTCAATAATGAAATCTCTTAAAGAGTGTTCGTTTGTTGCTGTATTTTCACCGCCAACATCCGAGATGGTTTCTGAGACCGATTCACCAAAACGCAATCTTAATTTAAGTGGTGTTTTACTCGGTCTAATGCCCATTGATATTTTTACACCACCATGAATTTCTTTCCCGTAGTCTAAAATAATACCGGGTTTGTGAGTGTCGGTGCTTATTAATCTGAATTGATTTTTATCATTCACAGCTACTTGGCCGTTTCCTTTTTTTAATAAGGTTTCTTCGTTTTGGATATACGTATCTGTATCATCCGATTGCCAAATGATTTTTTGCGGGGTTAAATAGGTTTTAACCATTTTTGAATGACTCGCTCTAGCTTCATCACTTTCGTTGAAAATAGGAGGGAGTTGCCCGAAAAATAAGGTTTGGCTTAAAAGGAAAACCAATAATATAGCGTGTGTTTTTTTCATTTTTTGACTTTATTAAAAAAGATTAATAATTTTTAGGTGTTACACTGGCTTGTAAAAATACCTCAGAATACAATAAATAGTATCCTGTTGAAACCTGTTGCCTTTATATATTAAATGAAAGGCGGTTACTTGTTTTATGGTTTTAAATCATTGATGTAAAAAAGGAGTATAGCAGATATAGCAGGGTACATTAGGTGATTATATTTAATATTTTTGAGGACTAATTTAATATGTGATTTTATGTTTTTTGCTAGAATTCGATTTACTCTTCTAATCATTAGTGCTTCTATGCTGTTTCAAAGTTGTAAAAGTCAAAATGATGTAAAAGAACGAATTGAGGATACACAGCCATTAAACGTTGTATTTATTTTATTAGATGATCAAGGTGATGATACAGCCATAGATGGAACAAAAGGTATTAAAACACCTAATTTTGATAAGTTTACAAGAAAAGGTATGCGTTTCACTAATTCTTATGCTAGCGTACCATCTTGTTCGCCAAGTAGAAGTTCTATTAATACCGGTATGTTTCCGCATGCAAATGGGCATTGGAGAAATACCATTACACCAAAATTAAGTGATCCAGATAGTTTCTTTGGAAAAGAATCTCCAACGGTTGATGCAGTAGGTGTTCATGAATACATTAAAACTTTACCAGAAGTTTTGAAGGAATATGGGTTTTTCACAGCTATAACTCAAAAATTTCATATGAGTCCGCCTTGGAAATTTCCATATTCAGATAGGAATCCTCTTCATAATAATCCGGAGGAGTATAAAAGGGTGATTTCAGAATTTATAGATAATGCAGGAAGTCAGCTGTTTTTTTTTCAAGCAAATATTTCGCCGCCACATAGAAATTTTGACACTCATATGAATGAGTTTCCTGAATATATGGTAGACCCAAGTATCATTACTGTTCCAGAATATTTATCAGATACGCCGTTAATGCGCGAGGATTTGAGTAAATATTTTGGATGTATACAGTTAGCCGATGCTTGTGCGGGAAGTATTATAGAGGCTTTAAAATTTAAAGGGAAATTAGAAAACACCCTAATTATTTTTACTTCCGATCAAGGTCAACCTTATCATAGAGCGAAAGCCTCAGCTTATGCCGAAGGATTACATGTGCCTTTCGCTGTTGTTGGTCCAAATATTAGAAAGAATAAAATCTCTGAGGCGTTAGTTTCTCATGTAGATATTATGCCTACTATATTAGACTTTTTAAATATTCCTGTACCCAAGACTGTTCAAGGTAAATCTTTAATTCCTATTTTATCTGGTAGAGCAAAAAAAATACAGAACAGAAAATATATTTTTGGCGAGCATAATTCTCATGGACCAACCCCAAAGGAGCACTACCCAAGTCGTATGGTTTTTGATGGTGAATTTTATTTATTAAAAACTTAATGCCAAATAAAGATTATTTACTTCCTGCCGATTTAAGTGATGTTAAAGGTTGGAATAATAGAAGTTATGAGGCTACTATACAGGCTAAGTTTAGCCATCCAAAGCAGTATGAGATTTTAAGGTTACTAGAATCTGGACGGCCAGAAGAGGAACTTTATAACATGAAAACAGATCCCTATCAGCTTGTTAATTTGGCTAACGATGCTAGTTATAATACAAAAAAATGGAGTTAAAAAACGCATTAAAAACGTGGCGAAAGGAAACTAATGATGAAGTTGAAAATCCAGAAAAAATAAAGACACGACAAAACATACGTTAACGTTTTGTAAAAGTAAATAGGTTTTATAGTATAAAAGATAAGTGTATAAGTGTTGGTCTTTTCTTGCGTAATAGAGATAAAAAAAGTCTTGTTTCAATAAATTACTAGTATTGTATCTTCCAACGGAAGAGACAGAAGAATATGAAAGCATTTTTTTTGTTCTTTTTGTTTCCTGTTTGTTATTGTTTTAAGCGTGTATCTTGTATTAAAAGTTGTTATTGCAGATTCGGCAGGATGCAATTATGTTAAGATTATATTAATATTGTTGGAGTTAGAATAAACCATTAATCATCAAGATTAAAAAAAATTAAAAACTAAATTATGAAATTAATTAATTACGAGAATGTCTTGAAGAAGATTCTATTCTTTTTCTTTATTATGCTTTCCTTAGGAAGTTATGCTCAAGAAATTGTTAAAGGTGTTATTAAATCTTCAAACGATTTACCTTTGCTAGGTGTTACTGTTTTACAAGTAGGAACATCAAATGGGACGGTTACAGATTTTGATGGTAATTATGAAATAACTTTAAAGCCAGGACCTAAAACATTAGTCTATAGATATATTGGGTTTGTATCTGTTGAACGTCTAATAAATAGTTCGGGTACTGTAAATATTACTTTAAAGGAAGATATTCAATCATTAAACGAAGTGGTTGTTATTGGTTATGGCGCAGTAAAAAGGGAAGATGTAACAGGTGCTATAAGCTCTGTTAAAAGTAAAGATTTAGAAGATCAATTTTATACTAGTATAACTGAGACCCTCCAGGGGCAGGCTTCAGGTGTATTGGTTTCTCAAGATTCAGGTGAGCCAGGAGGTGGTATTTCTGTAAATATTAGGGGTATAAATAGTGTTAGTGGAAGTAGCCAACCTTTATATGTAATTAATGGCATTCCTTTAGGTTTAGATACTCAAGCTGAAGGAGATAATTTTTTTACAGATACTAATCCGTTAGCAGATTTAAATCCGGATGATATTGAAAGTATTGAAGTTTTAAAAGACGCATCGGCCACCGCCATTTATGGAGCTCGAGCAGGAAATGGTGTTGTTTTGATAAAAACAAAGGAAGCGAAGGCTGGAAAAACAAGAATTGAGATGTCTTTTAAAACCTCTGTTTCGAGTGTCGGATTACCTTACGAGTTAGCTACTGCAAGTCAATTTGCGCAGTTTACAAACGACAGACAGGTGCTGCAAAGCCCTCAATTAACATATCAGCAATTGTTAGACAATGATAGAATTCGTTTTGATGGATCAGAAGCAGGAAGACCTTTGCCGGAAAACGCTGGAGTAGGCACCAATTTTATGGATGCTATATTTAGACAAGGTTTTAATAAAACTGTGAATTTTAGTATTTCCGGTGGTACAAAAGCATTTTCTCAGCTATTATCTGTGAATTATAATGAGAATGAAGGTAATATTGTAAATTCTGTATTTAGAAGAATGAACTTGAGATATAATTCTAAAATGAAAGTTGGTGATAATTTCACACTTAATACAAATCTTCAATTAAATAACACAAAAAACCAAAGGGTGCAAACTAGTGCTAGAAGTGGTTTGGCAGGCGTTGTCTTTTCAGCGATGAGAATTAATCCATATGTTCGCTTATTAGATGAAGCTGGCGACTTGAATGAGTTTGATCAAGATGGTGAAAATGTTCAAAACCCTTTGATTGAAGCGACACAGGCAGATAATGTTGTTCGAGGTAAATCAATGATTTTTTCTACAAGTGGTGTGTATAACTTAGCTAAAGGTTTAAATTGGACTAATAGAATTGGTTTTAATTATAACAATAATTCAAATCAAAGTTTTCAAAACAAAAAAACACGATCTGGTAGAAATGCTAATGGACGATTATTTCTTTCTGATGCTGAAACCAATAGATTTACTGCTGAATCATTTGTAAATTATAATAATCAAAACTTCAACAGTCATAACATTAATGTTACTGCAGGTGCTAGTTATACCGATGTTACAAGTTTTAGAAAAAGCACGCTGTATAACGATTTTACATTCGATGATTTAGGAGTAGATGCTATTCAGTTAGCAGGAAGCATTTCAGATCCTAAATCTTTTAAATCAAACAATTATATCCAATCTTTATTATTCAGGTTTGTTTATTCCTACAAAAAGAAATATACGTTTACAGCTACAGGTAGAAATGATGGGGATTCTAAATTTAGTCAAGGAGAACCATGGGGGTTCTTTCCTTCGGCGGCGCTTTCTTGGGATGTAAATAAAGAGGGATTTATGAAAAAAATAAGAGCTATTTCTCAATTTAAGTTAAGAGTCTCTTATGGTGAAGTCGGTAGTTCTATTGGTGTAGGGCCGTATTCAACATTAGATACTTATGCAATAGGTAGAATAGGGTTAACAGACAACACATTAAATACTGCTACTTTTTCTGAACGTATTGCAAATAAAGACCTGACATGGGAAACGAGTAGAACATTAAATTTAGGTTTAAATTTAAATTTCTTTAAAAACAGGTTAAGGACATCGGTGGATGTTTATGAAAGAATAACGGATAATCTATTAAACAACTTACAAATACCATTACAGAATGGTTTTGGCTCTATACCAATTAATGATGGTAAATTAGAAAATAGGGGTGTTGAAATAGATTTAGGGTACGATATTTTTAATAATGAAAAGTTTTCGTGGACAACCAAACTAAATTGGACGAAAAATGTGACTAAGTTGATTGAATATGGTACAAATGAGTTTATTCAAGGGCCTAATTTAGCGACCAATTTCTTTGGGATTGACGGAACAAGAACTGCTCCAGGACAAGAATTAGGTTTGTTTTATGGTTACAAAGTTACAGGATTAATACAAGTGGACGATTTAGTAGATTACGCTAATGGTAACTTCAATATTAGAACAGAGCCAGGGGTAGATTCTGATGGTAATCCAGTCGATGTTCAAATTTTTGCAACCACAGCTCGAAATAACAATGGTAATGGTAACCCACAAGCAAATACACCAGGGTTATGGAAATTTGACGATCTTGATGGAGATGGCGTAATAAGTATAGAAGATAGACAGGTAATTGGTAATCCCAATCCAGATTTTTTCTTTGGATGGAACAATCAATTTAAGATTGGAGATTTTAATATTTCCATGTTTGTACAAGGTTCTTTCGGTAATGATATTCTGAATCTTAATAGAGGCTTTATTGGCTCTGGTTGGGTAGGTGCTAATAGTACACAAGATTATCTTAAAAATCGTTGGACACTAGATGATCAACATAACGATATTAGATACCCAAGTAATGGAAGCCCTGAAGTTGTTAATATTCCAAATTCTGTTTATGTAGAAGATGGTTCGTATGTTAGACTTAAAAACTTAAGTGTGAGGTACAATTTAAGAAAGGTTCCCTTTTTTAAAAATGCGTCTATAATTGCAACAGGAACTAACATGGTTACTATTACAAACTATACCGGGCCAGATCCAGAAGTTAGTACAAATGGAAATGGCGCCTTAAATAGAGGTATTGATTATTCGGCTTACCCAAGACCAAAGGTGTATACATTAGGAGTAAACTTAACATTTTAATAGTCTAAAATAAAAAAATATATTATGAAACTTAAACATATAATAGTTTTCTGTTTAATGATTGTAGGCCTTGTATCGTGTGATACTGCCTTAGAAGAAGAAATATTTTCAACCTATAGTAGTGATACGTTTTACCAAAATGAAGAGCAACTACAAGCTCAAAACCTTGGTGTTTATGAAGCATTTAAACATACAACTTGGGAGCAGGATATGTATATGGTAGGTACTATGGCTGGAAATAAGTATGCTACCTCAAGAACAGCGGGTTTTGCAATACATTCTGCCTATTTAACTCCAGAACAACAACCTTTTAGGTATGAACGTTTATGGCGTACTGGTTTTATTGCGATTGGACGGGCTAATACAATTATTAAAAATGTGCCTTTATCTCCGTTCTTTAAAGAACAGCCAGAAATTGCTAATCGCTATCTAGCAGAGGCAAAATGGATGCGAGCTTTTACGTATTTTCAGTTAACACAACTTTTTGGTGATATACCAATATATACAGAACCTGTTGTAAATGCAGATCCTGATATTTTATTTAAAGGTAGAAGTCCAGTAAAAGATGTTTATGATTTAATAATTGAAGATTTAATATTTGCAAATGAGAACTTACCAGTAACTTGGACTAAAACAGGTTCAGGAAGGGTTACCAAAGCAGGTGGTGCATTTTTATTGGGTAAAGTATATTTAACATCTGCAGGCTTGCCATTACAAAAAACAGAAAATTATCAAGAAGCCATTGAAGCTTTAAAACCATTAGCGGATAATCGAGATGAATATGATGTTGATTTAGAAGAAAATTGGGGAAATATATTTAGTGTTGGTAATGAAGGTAATAAAGAAATTATTTTTGCTTTTGGTAATATTTATGAAAATGGACTGGGTGGTGTAATACCAGTTTGGGCTAACCCAAATAATAGTACAACTGGCGGTGTACAAGCCGCAAACGGTAGTAGTTATCAATTAGCATGGCATCCATCTATATTAGACCTTTATGAGTCTGATGATGTGAGATTAGTAGAAGGTTATCAAAACACCTATATTAATAAAAACAGTGGGAATTCTATTGCATATAAGCCTACACCTCTTGTTGCGCGTGGTACTGTTTATCAAGGCAGAAATGGTATTAGTTCCACTAAATATATGGATGGCGGAGCTAATAATAATGTAGCGCATTCTAAAGATCATATTGTTTATAGGTATGTTGATGCATTTTTAATGTTGGCAGAAGCTTATAATGAAAATAACGAACCTGCAAAGGCATTACCTTATTTAAACATAGCTAGAGATCGAGTAAATGCTAGTGTAATTACAGAAACTAATCCGGCAGCATTAAGAACTATAATTAGAGAAGAAAGAACTAGAGAATTATATGCAGAAATGGGAGAGGTTTTCGATTTGAGACGTTGGGGAACGGTAGAACAGGAGTTTGAAAATCACTTATTAAGACAATGGAGGTTTCCTAATAATGCATGGGATGATAAATTTATTCTATCTCCATTACCTGATGCTGAAATTAGTAAAAATCCCAATTTGTTGCCTAATAATCCAGGATGGTAGTATAATATTAAGAAGAGTAAAAGCCGCAAATTTTATGTTTGTGGCTTTTATTACTAAACATTAATTAGTTTTTTATAGTCATATCAGTATAGAATATGAGATGTATATATATATTATTTAGTTTAGCTGTACTTTTGTCTTGTAAGTCTAGAGTTTTAGAATCTAGTGAGATAACTTCGCGAAAATCACCAAACCTTGTTATAGTGCTCTCAGATCAACACTCTGCCGATATGGTTGGTGCATATGGCAATTCACAAATAATAACTCCAAATCTTGATAAGCTGGCTCATGAGGGCATATTACTAAAAAACGCGTTTTCGAGTCAACCCGTTTGTACACCTTTTAGAGGGATGTTAATGAGTGGCATGCATCCTTTAAAAAACGGTGCCTTCGTTAACGATGCGCCTTTATTGCCTAATAAAACAAAGTTGTTGGCAGAAATATTAAAAGAAAAAGGCTATCAAACCGCGTATTTTGGAAAATGGCATTTATTGGGGGGAGATAGAGATAGACCTATTCCTGAAGCGTTAACTTATGGTTTCGACACTGTTTTAACCAACAACTGTCATGTAGATTTTAGGGCAGGGAAAGCCTTTTTTTGGAATATAAACGGGGAAAAGGAATTTTTTAACGAATGGGAACCCTATGGGCAAGCACGTCAAGCTATTAATTATTTAAAGCAAATAGATAAAACCAAACCATTCGCCATAATTGTGTCTTTACATCCACCACACGATTGGGGCAAGTTTAAAGGAGAGGATGGTAAAATGCATTATCGATACGACACAGAAGATGAGTTGATGAATTTGTATAATCGAGATTCTATAATTTTACGTCCTGGTTTAGAAGATACTCCAGATAGAAGAAGAATGTATCACGGCCATATGGCACAGGTTACAGGAGTAGATATTGCTTTAGGTAGATTGATGGATCAATTAAAGAGTATGGATGTGGAAGATAATACCTTGGTAACATTCTCTGCAGATCATGGAGATATGTTAGAATCTCATAACGCCGTTTTGCCAAAGCAATACCCACACGATTATTCTAATAAAATTCCTTTTATCATTAAATATCCTAAGAAAATAAAAAGCGGCTTAAAAACAAAAATGCTTTTTGGGACTTTAGATATTTTACCTACCCTTTTAGGGTATTTGGATATTGATACGAAACAAGAGTTTGATGGTCGTGATTTGTCGGCGGCGTTAATAAAAAACCAATCTAATAAAGATAATTATGTACCACTTTGGGTATATCGTCTTGGCCATGCAAATAACATTAATTGGCGAGGTGTTGTTACAGAAGAATTTACATTTTCTATGGATAAAGATAATAACACTATTACCAATACTTTGTTTGATAGAATAAAAGATCCATACCAATTAAATAACTTATATGAAGATCCAGAATACGAAGCTGTTAAAAGTCGTCTCAAAGAGTTGACTTACCAATGGATGGATAAATACCATGATGATTTTTATGGGGCTGATGAGTTTAAATCCGTTCAGCCAAAAGAAACATGGCAATATAATTATACCAAAAACCCTGTTGAGCTTTTTGAAACTAAAAATAAATAATAATTCGATAAAAATATTAAGATGAAAAAACTGTTTTTTTTAATTTTAACTTGTGCCTTAATCACTAGAATAGAGGCTCAAAACAAACCTAATGTAGTTTTTATTTTAGCTGATGATTTAGGCTGGAGCGATGTTACACTTTACGGTAAAACTAAACTATACGAAACTCCAAATTTAGAGCGTTTAGCAGCTAGAGGTATTACTTATACAAGAGCTTATGCAGCAAGTCCATTATGTTCCCCTACAAGAGCAAGTGTTTTAACAGGACAAACACCAGCTAGAACTGGTATTACAGCGCCAACAGCACATTTGGGAGAAGTGAAATTAAAAGCAACATTACAAAAAAATCCAGCTCCTGGGAATAAGGCGGTCATGTTAGAATCTGTTTCAAGACTAGATAATCAATTACCAACTTTAGGTAAACAATTTAAAAATGCGGGGTACCAAACAGCGCATTTTGGAAAGTGGCATTTAGGAAAAACACCTTATTCTCCTTTAGAACATGGTTTTGATATTGATATTCCACATTGGCCAGGGCCAGGGCCTGCAGGTAGTTTTGTTGCTCCATGGAAATTTCCAAATTTTAAAGAAAAATATACTAAAGAACACATAGAAGACAGAATGGCAGACGAAGCCGTTTCTTGGTTAAGATCTATAGATAAGTCTGTGCCATTTTTTATGAATTATTGGCA
This sequence comes from Algibacter sp. L3A6, assembly GCF_009796825.1. Lineage (GTDB taxonomy): Bacteria > Bacteroidota > Bacteroidia > Flavobacteriales > Flavobacteriaceae > Algibacter. Next base: position 4,173,481 of record NZ_CP047030.1, on the reverse strand, counting down.
ATTTTCTGTGCATGCGCCTTTTGATGCCAAGGAAACTCTAAAGAAATATTATAGAACAAAAGTAGATCTAACTGATGCACAACACTCAGCAACTTATGCAGCAATGATTCATTCTATGGATGATGCCATCGGACGATTGCTAGATGAATTGGATAGATTAAATTTAAGCGAAAACACCATTATTGTTTTCACAAGTGATAACGGAGGGAATATGTACAATGGGGTAACAGATGTTTTACCAAATGGAGAAGAATATGTAGCTCCACCAACAAGTAATAGACCTTTACGTGGCGGAAAAGCAACGATGTTTGAAGGCGGCGTAAGAGTGCCAACAGTTATTTCATATCCTGGAATTACTGCACCTGGAACAACGAGTGATGCATTAATTCAGTCTACAGATTTCTATCCAACGTTGTTGCATTTAGCAGGTTTAGAAATGCCTAAAAATTACACTGTTGATGGTATCGATATTACCGAAACTTTAAAAGGTAAAGATGTAAAAAGAGAAGGAATCTTTACATATTTTCCTCATCAACCAGGAGTTCCTGATTGGTTGCCAACAGCCATGTCTGTGCACTCTGGAGATTGGAAATTAATTAGGCTATTTCATCAAGGAAATGATTTTAAGCACGATTATTTATTATATAATTTAAAATGGGATGTGAGCGAGCATAATAATTTAGCCAAAGTATATCCGGAAAAAGTTACGGAATTAGATAAATTAATTGAGAAACATATTCAAGATACAAAAGCTATTATACCCATACAAAATCCAAAATTCGATATAACCAAGTACAGACCAGAAAATGTTGGAAAACAACTAAAAGGATTAAAAGGAAAGAAACTAGAAATTAATTAAAGAAAAATACCCATTTCTAAGGTATTCTATTAGTGTTTAGAAACTATAAAAAAAAATATGAAATATTATATAAAGCTAGCATGCATTTTTGCTTTTTGCGTTTTAAATGCGCAATGTCAAAGTACAAACGACACCGCGAAAAAGAGTGGTGTTAATAAAGAAAAATCCAAACCAAATTTCATTGTCATTTATACAGATGATCATGGATATTCAGATCTTTCAATTCAAGGTATCAAAAAGGATGTTAAAACTCCAAACATAGATAATTTAGCTCGTAATGGGGTGCGTATGGAAAGTGGATATTCTACAGCGCCGCAATGTGTGCCATCTAGAGGCGGTATTTTAACAGGACGTTTCCAATCTAGATTTGGATTAGAACTTAATGGTGATTCTTTGGAAGGATTTGATGCAGAAACCACTATTGCAGACAGGCTTAAAAGTGCTGGTTATGCTACTGGTATGGCCGGAAAATGGCATTTGGGACCAGGAAATCAAATAACCAAACATGGTTTCGATCATGTGTTTTACAAAAACAGTGCGCAACTAGGAGTAGCTAATTTTAATTTTGAAGGTAAGTCTATTCCTTTAGCAGCTGGAACTACTAAAATGTATCATTTAGATGCATGTAGTAAAGCGGCAACAACTTTTATAGAAATGCATAAGGATAAACCGTTCTTTTTCTATTTAGCATATAGAGCACCACACGTGCCATTGGATGCGACACAAAAATATTTGGATCGCTTCCCTGGTAAAATGCCTGAACGTCGTCGTCAAGCTTTAGCCATGCTTTCAGCAGTAGATGATGGTGTTGGAGAAATTATGAAAACTTTAGATGAAAATAATTTAACAGACAATACGGTTATTTTCATTATTGGGGATAACGGCGCACCTTTAAAGATTACAAAAGAAGATAAACCTGGTGGAGGGCCAGGATGGGATGGTTCTTTAAACGATCCATTGAATGGTGAAAAAGGCACCTTAATTGAAGGAGGTATCAGAACCCCTTTCGTGGTGTATTGGAAAGATAAATTGGTAAAAGGAATATATAAGCACCCAGTGTCCTCCATGGATTTTGCTGCAACGGCAGTAGAATTGGCGGGATTATCAACAGATGATAAATTGGATGGTGTTAATTTAATTCCCTTTTTAAACGGAGAAAAATTGGGAGCTCCTCATGATAAATTGTGTTGGAGATGGGGAGGACAATCGGCCATTAGAAAAGGTGAATGGAAATTCTTGAAAGGTGATGATAGAGAATATCTTTTTAATTTGGATCAGGATATTGAAGAAAAGAATGATTTGCTTTCAAAACATCCAGAAATAGCTTCTCAACTTAAAAAAGAATTATTGGTTTGGAGCAAAGGATTAACTCCTGAAGGGTTTTCGAAAGGCAATATGTCTAAAAATGCTAATAACTATTTTGATTTTTATTTAGATGGAATAACTAACAAAAAGGTAAATATGAAAACGAGTAGCGGAAAAAAGAATAAAAAGAATAAAAAGAAAAAAGGAAATTAATTAAATATGAAATATTATTTCAAATTTTTACTTCTTTTTAGTGTGTTTATTTTAAGTACACAATGTAAAAGTATAGGTAAAGAACAAAAGGATGCTAAAGATCAAGAACAAAAACAAAAAGCAAAGCCTAATTTTATTGTTATTTATACGGATGACCATGGGTATTCAGATCTTTCAATACAAGGTATTAAGACCGATGTAAAAACACCAAACATTGATGGATTAGCGCGTAATGGTGTGCGTATGGAAAGTGGTTATTCTACAGCGCCACAATGCCAACCATCTCGTGCAGGTCTAATGACAGGACGTTTTCAATCTAGATTTGGATTTGAAATGAATGGCGATTCCTTAAATGGGTTTAAATCAGAAACAACCATTGGAGAACGACTTAAAAGTGTGGGCTATACTACAGGTATGGCTGGAAAATGGCACTTAGGTGCTACTGAAAAGATAACCAACTACGGTTTTGATCATGTTTTTTATAAAAATAGTAATCGTCCAGGATTGACTAATTTCAATTTTGATGGCGAATCTATTCCGTTAACTACGGAAACTACTAACATGTATCATTTAGATGCCTGTAGTAAAGCGGCAACTACCTTTATAGAAATGAACAAGGATAAACCCTTCTTTTTCTATTTAGCCTACAGAGCACCACATGTGCCTTTGGATGCGACAAAAAAATACTTAGATAGATTTCCAGGCAAAATGCCAGAGCGTCGTCGTAAAGCTTTAGCCATGCTTTCTGCGGTAGATGACGGGGTAGGGGCCATTATAAAAACTTTAGAGAAAAATAACTTAGTAGATAATACAGTTATTTTTATTATTGGAGATAACGGCGCACCATTAAAAATCACTAAGGAAGATAAACCTGGAGGTGGCCCAGGGTGGGATGGCTCTTTAAACGATCCATTAAACGGCGAAAAAGGAACCTTAATTGAAGGTGGTATAAGAACGCCTTTTGTGGTATATTGGAAAGATAAATTAAATACTAGCGTTTACAAACATCCCGTATCTGCAATGGACTTTGCCGCAACAGCTGTAGAATTGGCAGGCTTGCCAAAGGATGATACTTTAGATGGTGTTAATTTAATTCCTTTTTTAAATGGTGAAAAGGCAGGTGCACCACATGCAAAATTGTGCTGGAGATGGGGCGGACAATCGGCTATTAGAAAAGGTAAATGGAAATTCTTGAAAGGTGATAACAGAGAGTATCTTTTTAATTTGGATGAAGATATTGAAGAAAAAAACGATTTGCTTTCAAAACATCCAGAAATTACAAAGGAGCTTAAAGCCGAATTATTAGCATGGAGTGAAGGATTGAGACCTAAAGGGTTTTCAAAACGAAATATGTCTAAAAATGATCATATTTTTTTCGATTATTATCTAGATGGAAAGCTCAATAAAAAAATTAAAGTAGGTAAAAAATAAAACCTTTATAGGTTGAGGTTTAAGTAGTTAATTCACCTAAAATGTAAGCTAAGGACTAGATTAAACTTATGTCTAAAATAAAATTAGAAATGAACAAAAATATAATAATGCTTTTGGTTGCAATGCTTTTTGTAGGTGTAAATTATGCTTATTCCCAACAGAAAAATGAGGTTTTACTGCAAGGTGTTATTATAGATGAATATAAAATGGTAGTGCCATATGCTGCCATAGGTATACCTTCCAAATATGTGGGTACTGCAAGTAATGATGAAGGCGGTTTTCAACTATCACTTGCTAAAAGCAACCTGCAAGATTCTTTAGAAGTTTCAAGTATTGGCTATAAAACATATAAAATAAAGGTTCAAGATTATTTAGATCAAAAAGAGAAAAGTATAGTCCTTAAAGAGGATATTGTATCACTTTCAGAGGTTAAACTTTTAAGTCCGAGTGGCTATGTTAAAAATGCTGTAAAAAAGGTTAAATCTAATACGTTAAGCTCTAAACATCAGTTAAACATGATATACAGGCGCTCTTCAGTAGAAGATGGCAAAACCCGCTTCATGGTAGAGCATTATCTTAAAATATTAGATTATGGGCCTACGGTACCAAGTTTTGATGAAATCGAAATTGCAGAGCAAAGAAAATCTGCAGATTATCGATTCGTTAATAAAAAGCAACCTGTGCATACCGTAATTGTAATGGCTCAAATAGACCCAATAAGGCAAGGTTTTTCATTAAAAGATTATGATTGGAGTAAAACAGGTGATACCTCTTATGATGGTGAAGATATTGTTATTATTGAAGGTCGTAAAAAAGATAAGAAAAAGGATTTTATAAGACTTTATATAGGTATTGATACTTATGGGATTTATAAAATGGAATTATCTAGATTAAATTCTCTTTTTCTTTATAAGAAAGATATTAATGGAAAATTAGTTTTGAGTTATCATAACAGAGACCCGTCTTTTCAGGGAACTATTAGTGAACAAAAAAGGAAACTTTTGAAGTTGAAAACTACAAAAGTAAAATGTGCTTACAGACATGAAGCCATAGTTTTAAGTGTGATTTCGGATAGAAAGAAATTTGATATTAAAAATATAAATAGTAAGCGTAGCGATATGGGAGACTTTGATATAAAATACAATCCTACCTTTTGGGATACTATTAATTTGCCTCCCGAAACCGCATTTTACAAAAAAAGTGTAAACGATTTAGAATCTATTTATGGTGTGCCAATAGAAACACAATTTAATGCCGTAAATAAATAAATAAATATAATATTTAAGCAATAATGCTAAGTTGATTATGGAGAATAAGCATATAACTTTGGGTGAGTTTATCATTGAAAATCAAAAACATTTTAAATACTCCTCTGGTGAACTTTCAAGATTATTAAATTCAATTAGATTGGCCGCCAAAGTGGTAAATCATGAAGTTGGAAAAGCTGGTTTGGTAGATATTATTGGGACGGTAGGAGAAACTAATATTCAAGGTGAAGATCAACAAAAATTAGATCTTTTTGCTAATGATGTTTTTAAAACAGCCTTAATTAACAGGGAAATAGTATGTGGTATTACTAGTGAAGAAGAAGAGGATTTTATTACAATTCAAGGTAAAACAAATTCACATAGAAATAAATATGTGGTATTAATTGACCCATTAGATGGGTCGTCTAATATTGATGTTAATGTAAGTGTAGGAACCATTTTTTCAATTTACAGAAGATCAACTCCTATGGGAATGCCGGTAAAAAAAGAAGATTTTTTACAAAAAGGAAATGAGCAAGTAGCAGCAGGGTATATAATTTATGGTACATCTACTATGTTGGTTTACACCACAGGACATGGAGTTAATGGCTTTACATTAAACCCTGCCATAGGGTCGTTTTATTTATCGCATGCCAATATGCGTTTTCCCGAAAATGGAAATACGTTTTCTATTAACAATGGTAATTACACCCATTTCCCTCAAGGAGTAAAAGATTATTTAAAATTTTGCCAAGCAGAAGAAGGAAAGCGGCCCTATACTTATCGCTATGTAGGTTCGATGGTTTCAGATTTTCACAGAAATTTAATTAATGGCGGTATTTATATGTACCCTACAAGTTCTAAAAATCCAGAAGGAAAGTTGCGTTTATTATATGAGTGTAATCCTATGGCGTTTTTGACAGAACAAGCTGGTGGAAAAGCTAGTGATGGTTACATAAGAATTATGGATATAAAGCCGAGTACTCTACATGAAAGGTGTCCAGTTTTTTGCGGCAGTAGCCTTATGGTTGAGAAGGCAGAAACGTGTATGAAGAAATATTTGCTAGAGGAAACACCAACAGCTTAAACTTCAAAATTTGTGTATTTGTTTAAATTAGCATTTTTTATAATGCCTTCATTTTTATTGATTTGTATATTGTTTAATTGGCTGTTATTCAGTTTGTTGTGTGTTTGTTTTTTTCGTTATTGAAGACATATCACCTCTTATAAAAGCTATATTTCCCTGATTTTTTTTTCGTTCTTAGGTAATTTTGAATACCGATTTTTTTATTAGAAATTAATAAATTAAATGAGTTTATAAAATTACATGTAAGGATTTAGGAACGGTTTTTTTTCAACTTTAAAAAAATAAATTTTATGGAAATATCAAATTTTGTTCAAATTGATGAGGATTCAAGAGAATCAAAATATCAACAAATTGTAAAATCAATAATTCATAATATTGCCATTGGAAATTTAGAAATGGATGAAAAAATCCCCTCAATTAATAGTTTCAGTGAAGAGCTTTATGTCTCTAGAGACACCGTTGAAAAGGCGTATAATATTTTAAAGGAGCGTAATGTTATTTCATCAATTAGAGGTAAAGGATTTTATATAGCAAGAACCAAACTTATTTCTAAAATTAATATTTTGTTTCTTGTTAATAAATTGAGTTCTTATAAGATGAGAATTTATAACTCTTTCGTAAATGGTATGGGGGCTAATGCTCAAACCGATTTACATATTTATCATTGTGATGAAACGCTATTCTTAAATTTGTTAACCAAACATAAATCGTCTTATGATTATTATGTAATTATGCCTCATTTTAAAACCGAAAAACTTAAGCATATTAGCATGACGGAAACCGTATCTCAGGCGTTGAAAAAAATTCCTGAGAATAAACTTATTTTGATGGATAATGCATTGGAGTCGAATGAAAATCAGATTATTACAGTTTATCAGGATTTTGAAAATGATGTATATAACGCATTAAAACAAGGTTTACCAAAACTGTCTAAATATAAAAAAATAACTCTTGTGTATCCTGAAGAATCTATTTACCCTTATCCAAGGAGAATTTTACGCGGTATAGGTAAGTTTTGTGCTGAATTCCAATTTGATTTTGAAATATTAGATCAAATATATGATGATATGATCGTAAAAAAAGGGGATTTGTTTATAATCATTGAAGAATCGGATCTGGTTAGTTTTATAAAACAAGCCAGAGAGCATGAGTATGAGTTAGGAAAAGATATTGGTATCATTTCTTATAATGATACACCTTTAAAAGATCTTTTCGGAATCTCTGTAGTCTCTACAGATTTTGACATTATGGGAGAAACTGCGGCTAAAATGATTTTAAACAAGGAAAGAGGGAAGTTTAAAGTGCCATTTAATTTTATTGATAGAGATTCAATTTAAATAATAAGCACTAAGTGAATATATTTAAGGCAATCAGTTTCGATTTTCATTATTTTATTGGCTTTGTTTTAATTTATATTTTTTCTATAATATTGAATAAAAATTTTATTTAAATAAGCATGGTCTTGTTTTATAAATTTGGTTAAATATCATATATAAAGTTACTTATGTCAATATTACATATTAAGTTATTATAATACAAAAGGCTCATAGGATTTTAAAACCTATGAGCCTTATTGTTTATCTAATATTTTTAGCTTTAAGCAAAAGCAAAAGCAAAAGCAAAAGCAAAAGCAAAAGCAAAAGCAAAAGCAAAAATGAATGTTATTGCTTTACAAAGCGAATAGTTTCTGTTGTATTGTTTTCAAACTTAGCTTTGAAAAGATATAAACCATTTGATAAGTTGGAAATATCAAATTCTTTTTGATTATTAAAAGTTCTAATTTCTTTTCCTAATGTACTATATATAATGGCAGAAACAACCTTTTTAGATACTCTAATGGTGTTTGTTGCAGGATTCGGGAATAATTTAAAACTAGGTGTAAGTTCATGTTTATTAGTTGATAAGGTTGTACCTGCCGCAATAGTGAAGTAAGCATCCCAATCAAAAACAGTGTCATTGGTGTAGGCACTTACTCCTGTTGCTGTAGGTACAAATAACGTACCGCCTGCAATTGGAGCAACTATACCATCAAAAGAGTTTGAATTTACTGTAGCAGGAGGTACATCACTCCCTAAATACATCGTTTTTAAAGCAGTACAATTAGCAAAAGCCAAGGGACTAATGATACTGATAGCAGTGCCGGAAAAGTCTACAGTTTCTAAACTAGTACAACCATTAAAAAAACCTGTAAAAATTCTAGAGGATTGCGCGTTGTTTTTAAGAGTGAAAGAGGTTAAACTTGTGCACCCGTTAAATACATTTGAACCTTGTTTGTTTGCGCCAGAGGTGCCATGTCCAATATTAACATTAACCCCCGTTAAATCAACACTAGTTAGTGAAGTGCATCCAGCAAAAACAAAATTTTCCATTTTTACTAAGCTTGTATCTAGATTTGAGGGCGCAAAATTAATTGAGGTTAAATTAGTTAAACTTCTAAAAGCATTAAAAGCTAAATAATTTATACTGCCTGGCAAGGAAATAGACGTTATAATGTTATTGGCTCCACCGGTAGCATTATTATAAAATGCAGCAGGTACCACTCTAACAACCGTATATTCAATGCTGGTATTTGCGTCTGTAACTTTTTCAGGAATAATTAATGCTTCGGTTTCCTGCCCCGGGACAAAGCCCGTAACGCTAACTGTAAGTTTCGTTGAGTTTATAACGTTGTATGATAAATTTCCAACATCAAAGGCTTGTGCAAAAGCTTGGGGTAAGCACATTACAAGTGCAAAAATAAAAAGTAATTGTTTTTTCATAATAAAGAGTTTTGAATTAATATACTGTGTATTAAACAATAATACATTCAAAACCCCAAAATACCATCCTGTTGTTTCTGTGATAATAAAGAATATTTTGTTAGTATGTGTCTTAATTATAGTTGGTTGCGTAGGTTTTGTCGTGCTTGTTAGTTAAATTAGTTTGGATAATTTTTTCTTTACAGGATACTTTGGTATTAATTTATACCTAAATTTAGCACAGTTGTTTAATTTTAAAATATCAATAAAAAATTGAAGAAATTTACTTTTCTCATTCCTTTCTTATTTCTGTATTCATCCATGTTTTCGCAATGGCGGTTAAACCAAATAGCCGGCGAAGAAGGCTTATCTCATAACTCTGTAACAAGTATTATACAGGATAAAGGAGGGTATTTGTGGTTTGGCACTTTAAATGGAGTGAATAAATATGATGGTTATTCCATGAAACAATATCATTATGGTGTTAATAATAAGGGGCTTAGTAGTAATGTGGTGTATAAGTTGTTTGAAGATAGAACAGGTTTTGTTTGGGTAGGAACAGGTGAGGGCTTGAACAGAATAAACCCAAATACAGATGAAGTTCATGTTTATTTTAAAGGAAGAGGAGAGCCTCGATATGAAGGTAAAGTTAGTATTCAACAATCGAAATCTGGTGTTTTCTTTATTAATGATTATAACGGAATAAAATTTTTTGAAATAGATGATCAAGGGAAATTAGAATATGAGTTTTTTTTAAGTAAATATGGAGGCTTAAACTTAGATATTCAAAATATAATTCCTTCTAAAAATGATAAATATTGGTTTTTTACACCAAATCAAAAAGTAAAGTTACATCAAGTTGATATAATTAGGGACGGTAAAACACCGCAATTAAGTATTGAATCTACCAATTATACAGATACCTCATTTACTAAGGGGACTGTTGTGTTGGATATGTTGGAATATCCAAAGAATACCATTTGGATTATTAATAATAAACTTGAGCTATTAAAATTAAAAGTTGATGCAGATTTTAAGGTTACCGCATCTGAAAAAATAGAACTATATTCAACAATAAACTACGATGAATCGGAAGTTGTTCGGGGTGTAAGTATATGCAGTGATAACGAAGGCAGAATATGGATTGCGGGTAATAAATTACTTCTGAATTTTGATACCGAATCTGGAGTAATTAATGACCTATCTAGAAATAATCAATTAAAATCCTTGATAGGTAGTCAGGATATCCGAGACATCTTTATCGATAATTCTAATATAGTTTGGCTATGTACTTTAGATTTTGGTTTGTATAAAATGGATTTGGATAGCCATACGTTTTACAATTCTACCGAATATTTAAATTCTAATCAATCCTTGGAGTTGTTCAGATCGCCGATAGTATCTATGTGTGAAGATATTAAAGAAAATATTTGGATAGGTACTAGAGACGGTATTATTAAAGCTTTTCATAGAAGCACTTTAAAGGATGAGACAGGAACTAAACCTAAAACACCCATAGTATATAGTTCTTCAATTAATAAAGAAAAAATAAATAAGCCATCTCCTTTGCCAGAAGTTAAGCGATTAATGAGCGATAAAGAAGGGGCTATTTGGGTGGGCGCCTTAAATGGTTTATTTAAGATTGAATTTGAAGAGCAATCTCAACAGTATAAAGTTAAAGAAATAGAGGACATAAAAGACAACCTGGGTAATAAAATAAATAGTCGTGTTTTTGCAATAGAAGAAGATAGAAACGGGGCTATTTGGTTTGGGGCATGGGAAAATGGCTTGATGAAAATGGTTTTTAATAAAGCAAATAATACCTATCAAACCGTGAGCTATAGAATGTCGAGTAGAGATTCTACAAGTTTATCTAATAATAATATAACCGATATCGTAGAGGATAACTATGGAAATCTTTGGGTAGGGACCATTAAGGGCCTTAATAAATTGAAACGTTCTAAATCTGGAAATGTAACTTTCGAGAAATTTTTTAATCATCCCTTAGATAATAATACGTTAAGTAGCGATCATATACTTGATATTCATCAAGCTAAAAACGGGGATCTTTATATTGGAACTTATGGCGGCGGTTTAAATCGCTTAAGTTATTCAAATACGGGCAAGGTCGAGTTTACTCGTTATAACGTGGAAAATGGTTTGCCAAATGATGTGGTATCACAAATAAGAGAAGATTTTGAAGGAAATATATGGTTAATGCATATTAGGCAAATTTCAAAATTAAATACTACTACCGGTGCTTTTATACATTTCGAAAGAAAAGATGGATTTAATGTAGACCAATTTATGGGAAATGCTATGGAGTTTACATCTTCTGGAACAATGCTTTGCGGGGGCGTTAATGGTTTTACATTTTTTCAGCCAAATAATTTAACGGTTAATACTAAAAAGCCACAGATAACGATTACCGACTTTAAACTTTTTAATGAATCGGTTCAGGTTAATCAAAAAGTTGATGGACAAATTCTATTAACGTCAGGTATAAATGATACCAAAAAAATAGCGTTACCTTATAATTTGAATTCTTTTGAATTTGTTTTTTCGAGTATGCATTTTTCTAGCCCCAAAAAAAATAGATATAAATTTATTTTAGAAGGGTTTGAAGATAAATCACAGGCTTCTGTAATTCGGGAACGCAAATTTGCATCTTATACAAACATACCTCCAGGTAATTATGTTTTTAAGGTTTACGGTTCAAATAGCTCGGGTGTTTGGAGTGATTCCCCTAAAGAAATTGCCATTACAATTGCTCCTCCATGGTATTTAACAAAATTAGCTATTATCACTTTTATAGGAGTTATTATGTTAATTATATATGTTGTTTTTAAGGTGCGTTTACATCAAGTGCAACTAAAAAATAAACTTAAATTAGATAGTGCGATTTATGAAAAGTCTGAAGAAATAAACCAAATGAAACTTCGTTTTTTCACCAATATTTCTCACGAATTAAGAACACCATTAACTTTAATCATTGGGCCACTTGAGCAGATTATGAAAGGGAGTAATGATGTAGAATATTTGCAGCGTTTAAACGCTATAATGTATAAAAACTCAACACGTTTGTTGCGCTTAATCAATCAATTGCTTGATTTTAGGAAAGCAGAATCTAGTAATATAAATTTAGTAGTAGAGCAGAGCGATTTGGTAAGCTTTTTGGAAGAAATACATCGTGCTTTTCAAGAAATAGCTAAAGAAAGACAAATAAAATTTACTTTTAAAACAAGCGAAAGTTTTATTGATGCATGGTTTGATAACGATAAAATTGAAAAGATAATATATAACCTATTATCCAATGCTTTTAAATTTACGGCCCCAAATAAAAGCATTGAGTTAATCTTGGAAACAGAAATTATTAATAATAGAATGGATGCTGTTATTAAGGTTGTGGATCAGGGTATAGGGATACCTCAAGAGGAACTATCAGGTATTTTCGAAAGGTTTTATCAAGTTAATAAGGAAAGTAATGCTATACAAGTTGGGTCTGGGTTAGGGCTAGCGTATACAAGAAGACTTATTGAAATTCATAAAGGAAAAATTAGTATCGATAGTGTTATTGAAAAAGGAACCACAGTGTCTGTTGCTTTTCCTATTTCTAAGGAGGATTATGAAGTAGATTCTATACTGGAATTGCAACCAAAACAATATGATTTTAGTTTTGTAAAGAATGAAGTTAAGGATTTTAAAGATATGCTTACAGAGTCGTCTAAGGTGATTAAAACGGTGAAACACGATAAACGAACTCAAACTATTTTGGTAGTAGAAGACAATAAGGATCTAAGGGAATATTTATTTGAATACTTTCAAAATTTCTATAAAGTATTAACCGCTTCAAATGGAGAAGAGGGATTAAAAATAGCTCTAGATTTGGCCCCCGATTTAATTATTTCAGACTTAATGATGCCTAAAATGACAGGCATAGAAATGTGTAAAAAAATTAAAAATAATTTAACAACGAGCCATATTCCAGTGATAATACTCACTGCTAAAGCGGGCATAGAAAACGAAAAAGAAGGCTTGGAAACAGGTGCAGATGAATTTGTTTTAAAACCATTTAATATGGAAGTGTTAAGACTTCGTGTCAATAATATTTTAAGAACAAAACAACAATGGGCAGAAAAATTTAAAACAAAGTCCACATCCTCTTCTTGGAAAGAATTATCCAGTAAATTAGATAAAGAGTTTTTTAAAAAATCTTTAAAAATAATTAAGAAAAACATTGACAATTCCGGTTATTCTTCAGAAAAATTTGCGTCAGATATGGGGATGAGTCGCTCTGCGCTTTTTAATAAAATTAAGTCTATTACTGGGGTGTCAACAACAGAGTTTATTAGAACTATTAGAATAAAACGAGCAGCAAACCTTATTAAGTCTGGGCGCTATTCAATAACAGAAGTCGTTTTTATGGTTGGTTTTTCAGATCCTAAATATTTTAGAACTTGTTTTAAAAAACAATTTAAAAAAACGCCTAGTGAATATCTAAAAACTTTTAAAATGGACAACTAAGTTTAAGTTGTTCAAGCTGTTTTTTTAGTTTAGATTCGGGTTTTGTATAGATTATAATAACGCTATAACAGTTTGTTTTGTTAATGTTTAAAGTCTCTGGATTTTAATAATCTATAATTTCAAGCTACGTAAGGTTGCCTTTGGTTTGAAGGTGTATTTAATTTATAGAGTACTTTTCTTTAAGTTTATCTGGCATGGCAGTTGGTACATATTGGCGGCCAGTGCCTTTATCTCCTTGAGGTGTGTAATGTATGCTAGTAGCTGTGCTTTTGGGCGTGTAGCTAGGTTCATTACTTTGTTCTTTCCACCAATTCAGCCATTTTTTGTCTAAATTACTTGTTTTTTTATTTAGTGTTTGGGATAAATCATTTGTTTCTAATGGATCTTTTTTGGTGTTATATATTTCCCAACCAGAACCATCTACTTCTACTAAACTGTAGTTTTTTGTACGTATGGCTCTATTATCCATAAATTGAAAATATAATGCTGATTTCCTATTAAACTTTTGCCCTTTGAATATCGAGGAGAACGATTCTCCTACATAATTATCTGATATACTTGTGTCTCTTTTATAGGAATTTGTAAGATCTAAAATTGTAGGCATAATATCTACCATATGTAAGTCTTCAGTATATATTGCCCCCTTCTTTTTAATTCCTTTAGGCCAATACGCAATTGCCCCAGTTTTTACACCACCATTATGTTGGCTAATTTTATATAGTCTATTGGGAGTAACACTAGCATAAGCCCATCCTGTTCCTGGTTGGTAATTAGAGCCTACATCGCCTGGTAGCAATCCTTTTTTTAGCATCACATCATCCATTACAGAAAAGGAGTCGGTGCCATTATCACTCATAAATAGAATTAACGTGTTTTCTATTTGGCCATTAGCTTCTAGTGCGTGTAATAGTTTATCTATACCATTATCCATACGCTCTACCATGGCGGCGTATACTGACATGCGTAGATCTTCCAAATCTTTCTGTTCTGGAGTTAAAGTATCCCAATTGGGTAAATTTTTAGGATAATCTGGTAATGGAGTTTCTTTGTTTATAATTCCAAATTTAATCTGATTTTTTATTCGGGCATTACGGATAGCCTGCCATCCTTTTAAATATTTCCCTCTATGTGCCATAATTTGTTCCTTTGGAGCTTGCAGAGGGTTATGTGGTGACTGATAGCTTAGATATAAAAAAAAGGGTTTGTTGTTTTGGTTTTTTTCTGGATTTATAAAATCAATAGCATAATCTGTAAACGTGTCTGTGCTGTAAAAATCATCTCCAAAATTATTAAAAGGTTTTTTATTAATACGATAATCTTTACCACCAATATAGTAACTAGAATAACCACCTAAAAATCCGAAAAAATAATCAAACCCTTTATCATTAGGCTCTCCGTTAAGGTGCCATTTGCCTATTAAACCTGTTCGGTATCCAGATGCTTTAAGTTTTTGTGCAATGTTCGTATCGTTTTTTATACCGTAACCAACTTTGGGCCACCATTTTCCTGTTAACATAGAACTTCTAGAAATTACGCACATACCAGCGTTATACATGCTAGTTAGTCTTATGCCTTCATTTGCCATTTGGTCTAAAGCAGGGGTTTTTATTTCGCCTCCATAACACCCTATATCGCTATAACCAAGATCATCAGCAAGAATTAAAATAACATTAGGCCTCTCTGTGTTTTGACTTTGTAAGCTAAATAAAATAGTAAAGTGCAAAAGAGAAAAAAGTAAAAGTGATTTTTTGTTCATAATTTAAATGTTTAGCCCGGTAATTTTGCTTCAAAGGAAGCGCAATGTAAAATTATATATTAAGAAGAATATAGTTATCCTGCAATACCCTGCTTTTTAATTTTTTGTCTAAAAAATAAATTGTAAAAGGGCATATTTTGAGTCATTAGATTACAATATAAAAAAATGGATTTAAGAAAGAGTTGTGGTTATTCTCCTAATATTATATAGGGTTAGCACCTATAAAGATTGTGTATTTAAGCTTCGTTTGTTTTACTCTAGAAGTTTCTTCTTAAAATCAATTTTTACTTCATTTATTGTTTATAAGTCTTTGTTTGCTAGTTTGTTTTCAGGGTTTTGCAGGATGCGTTTATAATAAAATCAATTTATTATTACATCAATCAACTTAATAACCAATTAAACTAAAATAAATGATATGATGAAAAACAAACGCATTAAAAAAATGAAAAAAACATTATCGTTCTGTTTAATAATATTCTCGTTGGGGATGTTTGCGCAGGGGAATGTTGTAAAAGGAACAGTGACTTCTGAAGAAGGTACTCCTTTGCCTGGAGTTAATGTTTTGCAAAAAACTACAAACAATGGAACGATAACAGATTTTGATGGTAATTTTGAAATTAAATTGATTAAAGGAGAACAGATATTAGTATTTTCTTATGTAGGTTTTAAAACCCAAGAGTTCTCTGTTAATGGTAAATCTAATATTAACCTATCCTTGGAAGAAGATGCACAGAGCCTTAATGAAGTAGTTGTAGTTGGTTATGGAACACAAAGCAGGGCTGATTTAGTCGGTTCTATAGGTTCTGTTAAAGGAGAAGATATTGCTTCAATGCCAGTGCCTACATTTGATATGGCACTTCAAGGTAGAACTGCTGGATTAGATATCGTGAATACATCTAGTGAGCCTGGAGGAGAGGTTACAATTAGGATTAGAGGAAATAATTCTATCTTGGGAGATAATTCTCCGCTGGTAGTCATTGATGGGTACCCCATGCCTACAGGGTCTGAAGCAAGTGCGAATGGAGCTGGGGATGGTAACCAAACTTCATCTAATATTTTAAGTTTCTTAAACCCAGCAGAGATTGAATCTGTTGAGATTCTCAAAGATGCATCATCAACCGCCATATATGGCTCTCGTGGTGCTAACGGAGTAATCATTGTAACAACAAAAAAGGGAGCCTATCAGCAAGCAACTCAAATTAATTTTACAGCTGAAACAGGATTTAGTAATATTCAAGATTTTCCCGAAGTTTTAGATGGTCCAACTTATGCAGCATGGAGAAATGAAGTAGCCTTAAGAAACGGTGATGCAGAACTACCCTTTGATGGAGACCCAAGACCATTACCAGAAAACACATCAACTACAGATTGGTTGGATAGAATTTTGAGAACAGGGGTAACAAATAGGTACCAGCTTACGCTATCTGGAGGTGGAGACAAGTCTAAATATTTCTTATCGGCTAACTATTTAGAAAATGGAGGAGTTGTTAAATTTACTGATTTTTCTAGAGGTAATATTAGATTGAATATCGATAATACCCTTACCGATAGGTTAACCACAAGTACATCTGTAAATTATGTGCGTACAAAAAATAACAGATCAGGAGAAGGTTCTGGAGCCATAATTAATTCGGGAGCAGTTTTTTCAGCTTACAAAAACTCTCCTACAGCAACGCCTGGCGATAATATAGATGAAGGTGATGGAACAACCAATTTTTTTACAGATCCACTAGTCGAATTGGCAGATACCCGTAACGAAACCTATAACGAAAACTTAATTATAAGTATACTATCAAGATATAAAATATCAGATAATTTAACCTTTAATCTGTCTACAGGAACTACTAGTTCGAACAGTAGAAGAGAACTGTTTTTTCCGAAAACAACAAGAATAGGTTCGTTACGAGATAGTAGAGCTGTTTATAATGTAAGTTCTTCAAGTAATTATTTAGTTGAATCTTATTTGTCTTATAATAAATCATTTAATTTAGGCAATATTGATGCAACCGCTGGTTATTCTTATCAAATTGATGATACACGTCGGCTAAATACTATTGTAGATGGTTTTCCTGTAGATGTTTTAGCAACTGACAATATCGGTTTAGGTTTGGTTCCTTTTATACCAACAAGTTCTAGAATTGAAAGGGTATTGTCTTCTTACTATGCAAGATTAAATTACAATTATGATAAAAGGTATTACATTTCATTAACAGGGCGCGCTGATGGCTCAAGTGTTTTTGCCGAAAATAAAAAATGGGGTTATTTTCCTTCAGTTGGTTTTGGCTGGACGGCATCAAATGAAGCGTTTTTAGAAGATGTCGATATCATGTCCAATTTAAAATTTAGGGCAAGTTATGGTATAACAGGTTCGCAATCCATACAACCATTACAATCCTTAACACTTTTAGGTACTGCTAATGCGGTATATGGAGATGTACTATATTCAGGTTTGGCTCCTACAAGAATTGGGAATCCAAATTTAGAATGGGAAAAAACAAAACAACTTAATGTAGGGGTAGATATAGGGGTTTTAAAAAATAGATTTTCTGCATCTGTCGATTATTACAACAAAACAACGGAGGATTTATTATTAAATTTTCCGCTACCAACCTCTGCCGGACTAGGTTCTATTACAGCAAATGCTGGAAGTATCGAAAATAAAGGAATTGAAATTGAAGTTGGAGGTTATGTTGTAGATAATAAAGATTTTAAATGGAATAGTAACTTTAATTGGAGTAATAATAAAGCAACTGTTTTAAGTTTAGGAGATACAGATGCAGATATTTTTGGACCTGGACCCGCAGCAAATATTGTTACCGATCCATCCAATATTATGCGAGTTGGAGAAACTTTTGGTGCACTATATGGTTATAAAGTTACAGGTTTACTTCAAGAAAGTGATTTTGACAGTGGTGGAGCCGCAACAGTGCCTATTTTTGGAACAACACCACAGCCAGGACAATATAAGTATCAAGATATATCTGGCCCAGAAGGAATTCCTGACGGCGTTATAAACGGACAAGATAGAAGTATTATTGGAAATACTAATCCAGATTATATTTTTGGTTGGAACAACGATTTTTCGTATAAAAATTTCACTTTAGGCATATTTATTCAAGGTTCAGTAGGTAATGATTTGATGAATATTAATAACCTTTTTCTAAGCACAGGTAGAACTGCAAATAATGTTTTTAAAGATTGGTACGAAAACAGGTGGACTCCCGAAAATCCTACAAATAACCCGAGGTATGTTGACCGTATTGATAATCAATATTTACAACCAAATTCTGCAATTGTGGAAGATGGGGCATACATTAGACTAAAAAATGTAAGTCTTGGATATAATATTCCAACAGAAAAAATTAAAGGTGTAAATTCTTTAAGAGTTTATGCTACAGCCACAAACTTGATAACTATTACAGATTACTCAGGATTTGATCCAGAGGTTAATATACGTGGTGGAAATAATCTTTCTCAAGGTATTGATTTTGGTTCTTATCCTAGAGCTCAAAATTTCACAATCGGTCTTAATATTGGTTTATAATCATTGTCTAATTTTAAATAAAATAATAATGAAAAAATTAAAATATATAATTCTATTTTTCGGGCTTGTAGCGTGTTCAGATTTAGAAGAACAGGTGTACTCAGAAATTAGCCCATCAAATTTTTATCAAAATGCAGGTGAGGCAGAGGTAGCATTAACTTCGGTTTATAATTCATACAATAGAGCTGTAAGTCTTTTCGATTTTGGTTTGGCCTCTTTAACGGTAATGCCTTCTCCAAAAATGATTGCCAGTGTTCCTTGGAGAAGAATGTGGGGTAACTATACTACAAGCGCAAGTGATGCCGTTTCTTTGCCACGTGTTTGGAATCCGTTATATCAAGGTGTTTTTAGGGCTAATGTGCTTATGTCCGAACTAAAAGGAAGAGAATTTGAAAGTGAAGCAGAAGAAATTAAGCGTAAAGAAATAATTGCTGAAGCTAAATTTTTAAGGGCATGGTCCTTTTTTAATCTAGTGCAACTTTTTGGAGATGTACCACTGCCTTTAGAGCCTACAACTACGGTTGTAGGAGCTCAACTACCAAGAACTGCAATCGCTAAAGTGTACGAACAAATTATTTTAGACTTACAAGATGCTGAAACAGGTTTACCTAGTATTAAGCGTGGCGAAACAGAAATAGGACGGCCTATTCAAGCTACTGCTAAGTTTTTACTAGCAAAAGTGTATTTAACAATGGCTGGCTTGCCTTTGCAAGATCCAACAACTATGGCCTTAGCTCAAAACAAATTACAAGAAGTGCTTAATTTAGAAGATACGCCTCAAGGGTATAGCCTTTTAAGTAGTTATGAAGACGCTATACGAGTTGATAATAATAATGAGCGCATATTCGCGATGCAACAAACACAGGTATCTGCAGATCAAGGTACCGCTTTTGGTCATGTTTGGGGAGCAAGTAACAGGTTTGACCCTTCGTTAGGAATTGGGCAATTTCATGGTGGATATACCCAAGAGTTTTATGATTCTTTTGAAGAAACGGACGAGCGAAGAGATGTTACCATGTTGTATTCTTATGAAGATAATACAGGTGTTATACGCACTTATAAAGGTGAAGAGTATGATGAGCGTTGGGGTATTTTTCAAAATAAATATGTTGATTTCGATCAGTCCTGTTGTGATGGAGATCCAGATATGATTATTTACAGGTATGCAGACGCACTGTTAATGGCAGCTGAAATTGAAAACAGCTTAAATGGACCAACAGAAAAAGCCTATGGGTTTTTAAATAGAGTAAGACGTAGAGCCATTGCTACTGATGCCCCAATAGGTATGACACAGTCTGAGTTTTTCGAATATGTTTACGAAGAACGTTATAGAGAACTTTCCTTTGAATTCCAAGAAGTATATGATATTAGAAGGTTAGGTAAGGTTGAAGAGGCTTTATCTCAGCATGCTGAAAATATAACTTTTTCTCCAACACATACAGAATATAAAGCAGGCTTTAATTTATGGCCGCTACCAATAGCGGAAGTTCAAACAAATACCAATATACTAACAAATAATCCTGATTGGTAATGTCTTATTCTAAGATATTTTAAATCACTAAAGGCTACTGTAAAGTAGCCTTTTTGTTTTTTAGTATAGCATATTTTTTTTTGAAAATAACTCAACACTCAGTACTCATTTAATAAGGATAATCCATTGATTTTTTATTAATGAAAGTGAAAGCATACAGGTTTTTACAGGACACTTTTTTACGGAAATTAAATTAATATTACTTTAATTATTGGAATTCAGTAGTGTAGAGCTGAACCTTGTTTAGGTAAGCAATCAATTTTTAAACAAAAATAATCCCCATGAAAATTAAATTTTTAACTTTATTTATTACACTTTTATCTTCTAGTTTACTGTTCTCTCAAGGCGTTAACAGCAGGGCGATTACAGCTAAAGAGCTTAGGTTGGAGTATCATGTTAACCCAAAAGGCATTGATGTTTTGAAACCTAGATTTAGTTGGGTTTTATCAGGCGAAGGAAGAGGTAGAGCGCAAACATCATATAGAATATTAGTGTCATCCTCGCAAAAAGCATTAGATAAAAATGAAGGAGATGTTTGGGATAGTGGAAAGACGGCCTCTAATAATACCAATCAAATTGTATATAACGGTATTTCGCTTACTTCAAATAGAACTTATTTTTGGAAAGTAAAGGTTTGGGACGAATCTAGTGCGGAATCTAACTGGAGCCAAACAGCACATTGGTCTATGGGGTTATTAAAGTTTTCAAATTGGAAAGGGCTTTTTATTAGTCACGATGTTGGCTATGATAAAACAGATAAATACAATAGTTTATACTTGCCACCAGCTAGATACCTCCGTAAATCATTCACACCTGCAAAAAAGGTAAAAAAAGCCACGGTTTATACAACGGCATTAGGGTTGTATGAATTGAGATTAAATGGCAGTAAAGTTGGAGATGATTATTTTGCACCTGGGTGGACAGATTATAACAAGCGTTTATATTACCAAACGTATGATATCACCGAAAGTATAAACCAAGGCGAAAATGTTATTGGTGCTGTTATTGCAGACGGATGGTATGCCGGATATATAGGCTATGGGCTATTAGTTCGCTTAGATAAAGTACGCGAATATTATGGCGTAAATCCATCATTTATGGGACAAATACATTTGGAATATCAAGATGGTACTACTGAAATTATTGCTACCGATAGATCTTGGAAATCTAGCCAAGGCGCCATTCGTGAGGCCGATATTTTAATGGGAGAAGTTTATGATGCAACTATGGAAAATACAGGTTGGGATGCTCCAGGCTATAATGATGTATCTTGGAAAAAGCCAAAAGTATACACTTATCCTAATGGAGAATTACAAGTGCATCCTGGTGGTTTAGTGAAAAACACCGAACGTATTCGTCCGCTAAAAATCACAGAACCAGAACCTGGAACTTATGTTTTTGATATGGGGAAGAATATAGCGGGTATTGCCGAGTTAAAAGTTCAAGGACCAAAAGGCACTAAAATTCAGTTGCGTTTTGGGGAGATTTTAAAAAGAGATGGTAACATTCAAACTGGAAACTTGAGACTAGCAAGAGCAACCGATACTTATATTTTAAAGGGTGATGGTGTTGAAGTGTGGCAACCAAAATTCACTTATCACGGTTTTCAATATGTTGAGGTAACCGGTTTTCCTGGGAAACCAGATCTTGATGCCATAACGGGTATCGTGCTAAGTTCTACAGTGAATGAGGCAAGTACCTTCAGTGCGTCAAATGCGATGAACAACCAACTTTATGAAAACATAAAAACCACACAAAGTGCTAACTTTTTTGACATTCCTACAGACTGTCCACAAAGAGATGAACGTTTAGGTTGGTTAGGCGATGCACAAACTTATATGCGCTCTGCCACTTATAATGCAGATGTAGCTCCATTTATGACCAAGTTTTTAGTAGACCTTGATGATGCTCAACGTTGGTATGGAGCATATCCTAATTTTGCACCGTTTCCGTATTCGCGACCAGCTCAATATTCTCCGGCTTGGATGGATGCAGGTGTTATCATTCCATACAATATGTATAAAGTATATAATGATACCCGTGTTTTAGAATATATGTATGAAGGTATGGAGAAATTTATGGAATTTCAAGCTGACGCAAGTACCGATTTTATTCGCCCAGGAGGAGGAAACAATTGGGGAGACTGGCTGTCTGTAAACGAAACCACTAGCCATGGTTATGTTGGTGCTTCATTCTATGGTTTTGATGCTAAATTATTGGCTGAAATGGCAGAAGCTCTAGGTAAAAAGGAGGATGCTGCAAAGTATAAAACACTTTTCGAAAATATCAAAAAAGCATTTGTTAAAAAGTACATTTTAGATACGGGTTATACTTCAGAAGATACACAAACTACCTATGCATTTGCATTATATTTTGATTTATTCCCGGAAGAGCTAGCTCAAAAAGGAGCTGATAGACTTGCTGAGAAAATAAAGAAAAATGGATTTAAGTTTTCTACAGGTTTCTTGGGGACAAAACATGTGATGCTTGTTTTATCACAATATGGTTACGATGATCTGGCTTACAAATTATTTAAACAAACCGAATATCCTAGTTGGGGGTATTCCGTAGAAAATGGCAGTACATCTATATGGGAACGCTGGAATAGCTATACCAAAGATGATGCGGAGAATTCAGACTTAAACGGAAAAATGAATTCTTTTAGCCACTACGCTTTCGGCTCGGTAGCAGAGTGGATGTTTTTACATGCTGCTGGTATCGATACAGAAGATTCTGGTTATAGAAACATCATTATAAAACCAGCAATAAGCAAAGAGATGGATTTTATAAATGGAAGTTATAAAAGTATAAATGGCCATATATCATCAGCTTGGAACTGGAAAGGAAATAAGTTAATAATGAATATTGAAATTCCTGTAAATACTAGAGCTAAAGTCTATATTCCAACTTCAAATGTGTTCAATATTAAAGAAGGAAATAAAGCAATTTCAAAGTTGTCTGAAATTAAAATATTAAAATCTAATAGTAAAGAAACAGTTCTTGAAATTGGATCTGGGAATTATGTTTTCAGTACTAAAATGCAGTAATAGGTATAACTTGGCAACTACTATATATTAGTTAAGGTTGCCAAGGATAATACAGGATACATGTTTAAAAAATAATAATAACCTTTATAAGATAATATTAAAATTACTAGAATAATGAAGAGACACGCTTTTGTTTTATTTATGTTTTTAATCCTTTTTAGCTGTCAAAAAACGGTTGAATATAGAATTGCTCATAATTCAGAATTAAGCACACTTGCTAATAATGCTATCACTTTTAGTTGGAAAATTGAAACTGAAGAAATCAAGGAGCAAACAGCCTATAAAATTAGGGTTTACGCGGGTAATAAAAATGATTGTAATAAGAGTAATATTATTTGGGACTCAGGTAGAGTAGAGAGTAAATTACAATCTTTTATTCCTTACTTAGGCGAAGCTTTAAAAGGAGGACAGGTTTATTATTCTAAGGTTAAGGTATGGGACGAAAACAATAATGAATCAAAATGGAGTACCCCAAAAAAACTAATAGCGCCATTAAAATATCCAGAAGATTGGTCGGGTAAATGGATTACTTATAGTTATAAACCTGAAGACCCTTTGCCTTTATTTAGAAAAAACTTCAGTATTAAGGACACTGAAAAAATCGCTTTTGTACGTTTTTATATCGCGGCACCTAGTTTTTATGAAGCTTATATTAATGGGGAAAGAATAGGTGAAAATGTATTAGATCCCGCTCAAACAAATTTTAACGATTATATGTTTTATACAGCTTACGATATTCCTATGGAACAATTAAAAACTGAGAACGTATTAGGTGTTATGCTTGGTAATGGTTGGTATAATCAAAATGTGGTTTGGGGCAAATCCATGATTTATGGTCAACCTATTGTTATGGGGCAGTTACAAATAACTTATAAAGATGGACGCAAGAAAACTATAAGTACGGATACGTCTTGGCAATGGACGGCAGGGCCAATTACATATACTAATATTTATACAGGCGAGTATTATGATGCCCGAAAGGAAGTTGCCAATTGGTCATCAAGTCTTGAAAATAATGCCCAATGGCAAAATGCAACGCTAGCAGAAAAACATCCTAATAAAGTATTAGAGCAGTTTGCAGAACCTATACAAGTTATGGATAGTATCATGCCAGTAAAAATAGCGTCAGCTAGGCATGGAAATTATATTTATGATTTTGGACAAAATATTACAGGATGGGTCAAACTGCAAGTTGAAGGTGAAAAAGGACAGGAAATCACAATTCGTTTTTCTGAAGAAATGGGGAAGGATGGCGAATTAGATTTTAGGTCAACAGGGATTAAGGCTACTAAAAATATACAAACCGAAAAATATATTTGTAAGGGAGAAGGGGGTGAAATCTGGGAGCCACGCTTTACTTATCATGGTTTTAGATATGCAGAAGTGTCAGGATTAACTAGTAAACCATCTAAGGATTTATTAACAGGGATGATCGTGTATTCTGCTATGGAAAAAACAGGAAGTTTCAATTCATCAGAACCTAACATTAATAAATTACATGATTTAACACTTTGGACTCTAAAAGGCAATATGCAGGGCATTCCAACGGATTGTCCGCATCGTGAAAAATGTGGATGGACAGGAGATTCACATGCTGTTGCCAAAACGTTAATTCATAATTTAGACGCGCATCAGTTTTTGACTAAATACGTTTACGATATACGGTCTTCTGGGAGAAATGAAAAAAAAGAACTTTATTTTGGAAGAAACTTTCACGACCGCAGTATTATTACAAAGCCCAAAGGCATAACAACTATGATTGCTCCTGGAAGACGTACTAGTGGCACAGCTTCTCCAGACTGGGGAACTGCTGTAGTGCAGTTGCCATGGTATATTTATATGTATTACGGCGATAAAAGTATTTTAGAAGCGTTTTATAAGGATATGACTACTTGGGTTGATTATGTAGGTTCTAAAAAAGAAAACGGTGTAATAGTTCATGGTTTAGGAGATTGGTGCCCGCCAGATGGAAACGCTAGTATTGAGTGTCCGGTACCAGTGAGTTCTACGGCTTATCACATTTTAGATGTTTCTATTTTAACAAAAACAGCAAAAGTACTTGGTTATAAAGACGATGAAAAAAAGTATGAGCTATTAGAAAATCAACTAAAAGCTAGTTTTAATAATGCTTTTTTAGATAAACAAAGAGGAACTTATGGCAGCCAAACCGCTAATAGTATGTCGTTAGAAATAGGAATTACACCGGAAGCGTATAAAACGAAAGTAGCAAAAGCTATAGTGGAAGATAGTAACGCAAATCACAATAGGTTTTTAAGTACAGGAATTTTCGGTGTTTCTAGAGTTTTTCAAGCATTAAGTGAAAATGGTTACGAGGATAAGGCTTACCAACTACTTACTAAAAAAGGGAATCATAGTTTTGAAGCGATGTGGGCGCATTATGATGCTACTACATTATGGGAAATTTTACCCGTTAACACGAATCCTGAAGAATATGATAAATTGATGTTAAGGAGTCATAGTCATCCTATGCAAGGTGGATTTGACTCATGGTTTTATTCGGGTATAGCAGGAATTAATCCAGATGAAAATGAGCCTGGATTTAAAAAGGTGGTTTTCAAACCTTATTTAACACAACAAATGGAACACGCTCAAGCATCGTATGAGTCTAGGTATGGTGTTATTAAAAGTGATTGGAAAAATAAAGCAGGAATCTTTTCATGGGAAATTCAGATTCCGAAGAATTCTACAGGGGATGTATATGTTCCTAACTATGGAAAAGAAGTTTCTATTACTATAAATGGGGAAGCATTAAACAATCTAGATTTGTCCTCTCAATTTACAAATATAGGTTCGTTTAGTTCAGGAAATTATATTATTGAAATGAAGTATTTATAATTAATTAAAAGTAGTTGATGAAATATACTATAGGAATGGATTTTGGTTCTGATTCAGTTCGTGCATTGTTAGTAAATACGAGTACTGGCGAAGATTTGGCAACAGCCGTTCATTATTATGCACGATGGAAAGAAGGTAAATATTGTGATCCGTCTAAGAATAAATTCAGACAGCACCCTTTGGATTATATTGGAGGGATTGAGAATACTATTGATTCGATTGTTTCTCAAGTGGATGAAAATATTATAAAAAACATTGTAGGAATAGGTGTTGATACAACAGGTTCTACGCCTGTAGCTGTTGATAAAACGGGGAGACCTTTAGCTTTATTGAATGGATTTGAAGAAAATCCAAATGCCATGTTTGTGCTTTGGAAAGACCATACAGGAATTAAAGAAGCTGATGAAATAAATGAATTGTGCAGTAAATGGGCTATTGACTACTCAAAATATGAAGGTGGTATTTATTCATCAGAATGGTTTTGGTCTAAAATATTACATGTTTCTAGAACAGATAAAAAGGTATTAGAAGCAGCCTATTCTTGGGTTGAGCATTGCGATTGGATTCCTTTTTTATTAACTGGAGGAACAGATGTTTCTAAACTGAAACGCAGTCGCTGTGCTGCGGGCCATAAAGCTTTATGGCACGAATCCTTTGGTGGATTACCTCCAAACGACTTTTTTGTTGAACTAGATCCTATTTTAGATGGCTTAACAAATAGATTATATAAAGAGACTTACACTTCAGATGTTTCAGTAGGAACTATTTCTAAAGCATGGAGCCAAAGATTAGGTTTGCCAATTACGGTTGAGGTTGCCGTCGGAGCCTTTGATTGTCATATGGGAGCTGTAGGCGCTAAAATTGAACCCTATTATTTAACCAAAGTCATGGGGACTTCTACTTGTGATATTTTGGTTACACCAAAAAGAAAAGAGGAGCATTTAGTTAAGGGAATTTGTGGGCAGGTAAATGGTTCTGTAATTCCCGGGATGTTAGGTTTGGAAGCTGGTCAATCCGCTTTTGGTGATATTTATGCCTGGTACAAGAACTTATTAAAATGGCCAATTGAAGAATTGATTGCTTCATCTTTTATTTTGGATAGGGTTACCAAAGAAAAACTAATAGATGAAGCTTTAGAAAATTTAATTCCAAAATTAAGCGAAGGAGCTTCAAAAGAAACAATAGGTGCTTCAGGAGAACTAGCTTTAGATTGGATGAACGGCAGAAGAACTCCAGATGCTAATCAAAATTTAAAAGGTGTGATTTCAGGAATAAACCTAGGAAGTACATCCCCTAAAGTTTTTAGAGCATTAGTTGAAGCGTCTTGTTTTGGCGCAAAGAAAATTGCGGACCGATTTATAAACGAAGGTATCCCGATTAAAGGGGTTATTGCTATTGGGGGCATCTCCCAAAAATCACCGTTTATTATGCAAATGATGTCTGATGTTTTAAACATGCCAATAAAAGTGGTAAAGTCCGAGCAAGCTTGTGCTTTAGGAGCTGCAATATTTGGAGCGGTAGCGGCAAAAACATACCAAGATACTTTTGAGGCAATGACGGCTATGGGAAGTGCCTACGAAAAAGTATATGAGCCAATACCCACAAATGTTGATCAATATCAAATGGTCTATGAAAAGTACAGCGAGTTGGCAATTTCAATGGAAAATTACATGATGAAATTGATATAATTATGAGTATTTATAAAGAATTAAAGCAAGAATGTTATGAGGCTAATATGCAATTAAATGCATTGAATTTGGTCTTTTATACTTTTGGAAATGTAAGTGCAGTAGATAGGAAAAATAATGTATTTGCCATCAAACCAAGCGGCGTTGCTTATGAGGTTTTAAAACCTCAAGATATCGTTATTGTCGATTTTGATAATAATATTATAGAAGGGAGTATGCGTCCTTCGTCAGACACAAAAACACATGCTTATCTGTATAAAAAATGGAAGGATATAGGTGGTATAGCTCATACACACGCTACTTATTCAGTCGCTTGGGCACAATCTCAATTAGATATTCCCATTTTTGGTACCACGCATGCCGATCATTTAACGGCAGATATTCCCTGTGCGCCACCAATGCGTGACGACCTTATTGATGGTAATTATGAACACAATACCGGTATTCAAATCATAGATTGTTTTAAAGAAAAACAACTGTCTCACAGAGAAGTAGAAATGATACTCATAGGTAATCACGGCCCTTTTGCTTGGGGCAACAATGCAGCTAAAGCCGTATATAACAGTAAGGTTTTAGAGGTTATTGCAGAAATGGCTTATTTAACTAAACAGATAAATACTAAAGCTACAAGATTAAAAGATTCACTAATAAAAAAACATTATGATCGTAAGCATGGCTCAAGTGCTTACTATGGTCAAAATTAATAAAGAAAGTATTTAAAAATGATAGATATTTCTAAAAAAGAAGTTTGGTTTATAACAGGAAGTCAAGATTTATACGGGCCAGAAACTTTAAGGCAAGTTGCCGAAAACTCTACTAAAATAGCTCATCAATTAAATGATTCTAAGTTAATTCCGGTTAACATCCTATTCAAACCAACTGTAAAGTCATCAGATGAAATTTATGAAACGTTAACGGCCGCTAATCATGAGAAAAACTGTATAGGTGTCATCACATGGATGCATACGTTTTCTCCTGCTAAAATGTGGATAAGAGGGCTAACAGCACTTCAAAAGCCATTATTGCATTTGCATACACAGTTTAATAGAGACATTCCTTGGGGTACTATTGATATGGATTTTATGAATCTAAATCAAGCAGCACATGGGGATCGGGAATTTGGATTCATGGTAAGTCGTCTGCGTAAAAACCGAAAAGTGGTTGTAGGGCATTGGTCAACAGATTCTGTTCAAGAGCAAATTGGAGATTGGACGCGTGTAGCTGCGGGTTGGGATGATTGGCAAGGTGCTAAATTTGCTCGTTTTGGAGATAATATGCGTTTTGTAGCCGTTACAGATGGCGATAAAGTAGAGGCCGAAACTAAGTTTGGTTTTTCGGTAAATACTTATGCAGTTGGAGATTTAGTTGAAGTTATTAATACCATTCCTGATGATGCTATAAGTCATCTTATTAAAGAATATGAGACGTCCTATAACATGGCAGAATCTTTACTTGAAAACGGGAAGAATAGACAGTCGTTAATTGAAGCAGCTCGAATAGAACTGGGTCTTGAAAAATTCCTTGTAGATGGTAACTTTAAAGGGTTTACGGATACATTTGAAGATTTACACGGCATAAAACAATTACCAGGAATTGCAGTGCAACGTTTAATGCAAAAAGGTTACGGGTTTGCAGGAGAAGGTGATTGGAAAACAGCGGCCTTAGTGCGTGCTATGAAAGTTATGGGTTCTGGTTTACAAGGGGGGAATGCTTTTATGGAAGATTACACCTATCATTTAGATCCAGCCGCTCCTCGTGTTCTAGGTTCGCATATGTTAGAGATTGATCCTGTTTTAGCGGCTAATAAGCCATCTTGCGAAATACATCCTCTAGGAATTGGAGGTAAAGAAGACCCTGTGCGTTTAGTGTTTAATGGAAAAGCTGGAGACTCACTTGTAGCCAGTTTAATGGATTTTGGAAACCGTTTTAGATTGTTAATTAATAAAACAGTAGGCGAAGAGATTGTAGAAGATTTGCCACAATTGCCAGTTGCAAGAATCATGTATAAACCCTTACCAGATTTTGAAACCGCTTGTACCGCTTGGATTTTAGGAGGAGGTTCTCATCACACCTGTTACAGCGAAAATGTTACTGTGGAGCAATTGGAAGATTTTGCTGAAATGGCTAACATAGAAGCCTTGGTAATTGATGAAGGTACAACCATCAGAAACTTTAAAACTGCGATTAAAACTAATGAAGCTTATTACATGCTTCAACACTAAAAAAACAATGGATATGAAAATTTTTAAATGCCTTTTTTATGGTGTCATACTTAGCGCTTTAATAGGGTTAAATATTCAGTGTAAAAATAATAAACAAGAGAATTCAACTGAGGTTCAAGAGGTTTTACCTAAAGAAAACCTAAGGATTATAAAATCAGAATTTGGCAAAATGCCTGATGGAACCATCATAGAAAAGTATCATCTAAAAAACACTAATGGTGTTGCGTTGGATGTCATTACCTATGGCGGAAGAATAACATCATTAAAAGTACCTAACAAACATAGAGATTTTGAAAATGTGGTTTTAGGTTTTGATAATTTAGATGATTATTTAAATGATAATCCCTTTTTTGGTGCGTTAATAGGACGTTTTGGAAACCGCATTGCGAAAGGGAAGTTCTCATTAAATGATAAAACCTTTACGTTAGCAACGAACGATGGTTCTAATCATTTACATGGGGGCATTCATGGTTTTGATCGTGTAGTTTGGACTGCGGAAGCTATTGAAGGCGCAGACGATCCGTCATTAAGGCTAAAGTATTTTAGTAAAGATGGAGAAGAAGGGTATCCGGGTAACTTAAGTGTTACTGTGGTTTATACCTTAACAAAAGAGAATACCTTAGAAGTGTTATACAAAGCCACAACAGATAAAACAACAGTAGTTAACCTAACACAGCACGCGTATTTTAATCTTACTGGAGATTTTACTAAAACTATTTTAAAACATGACCTTGTAATAAATGCCGATACGTATTTACCAGTTGATGAGACTTTAATTCCAACCGGAGAAATTAGAAAAGTAGCAGGCACACCGTTTGATTTTAGAACCACAAAAGGAATAGGTAAAGACATTGAAGTTGACAACAAGCAGTTGATTTTAGGAAAGGGGTATGACCATTGCTGGATCGTAAATGGTGAAAAAAACACAATGAGACAGGTTGCTTCTCTTTATGAACAGAGCAGTGGGCGTTTTATGGAAGTTTTTTCAGAAGAACCAGGCATACAACTTTATACAGGTAATTTTTTGGATAGCACCTTACCAATGCCAAACGGTGGTGAATATGGACATAGAACAGGTTTGTGTTTAGAAACGCAACACTATCCAGATACGCCTAACCAAAAAGGGTTCCCATCAGTGGTATTAACCCCTAACGATACTTACACAACAAAAACAGCATTTAGATTTTCTGTAAAATGAGAACATCAAGTGTATTTGTAAGCTAATTGAACATTTTAAACTATGGGAATAATCTCTTTTTCTGGCTTTACTTTTTTAGTAGTTGTCATAGCTTGGTGGTCAACTCGAAAGACTGATAAAAGCTTTTCTGATGGCTATTTTTTGACAGGAAGAAGTTTAACAGGTCCTGTTATAGCGGGTTTATTAATGCTTACCAATTTATCAGCCGAACAAATTGTTGGAATGATTGGGACGTCTTTAAGAGATGGTTTGCCTATTATGGCTTATGGAATTGTGACTGCAATCTCCATGGTGCTTACGGAGTTCATACTATTACCAAAATATTTAAAAAGAGGTATTGAAACATACCACAGTTTGTAGAAAATAGATATGGTAAATCACCTAAAACCATATACTAAGCAAGTAGATATTACCATATGGGGCTTTTAAAACCAGTTGGTTATGTTGTGGTGGCTATTGGAATTTATATTTATTTGTCATAAACAGAACAAGTTTTAATTTAAAAATAATTGTAATAATGTAAATAGAATAGATATGAAAAAAATAGTAATGACATCTTTTATTTTTATAATAACATTATTTGTTAGCAAAGCCCAACAAATCGGTAGCTGGGGAGATCAAGGTGATGGTACTTATAAAAACCCCATCTTAAATGCAGATTATCCAGATGTCGATGTGGAGAAGGTGGGAGATACCTATTATATGATTTCTTCAAAGCAGCACATGTCGCCAGGTATGGTTATTCTTGAGTCTAAAGACATGGTTAACTGGACTACCGTTGGTCATGTTTGGGAGAGTCTTTCTTGGGTTAAAAAATACGATTGGAATCAAATGAATGGCTATGCTCTTGGGGTTTGGGCCGGAGATTTGGCCTATCATGATGGTACTTGGTATTGTTACGTTATCGATAGAAACTATGGCTTATTTATGAGTAGTGCCAAAGATATACGAGGTCCGTGGACAGAACCACTCTTAATGTTACCACCTAATGAGGTGCTTGACGATCCCGCGGTATATTGGGATGAAGAGAACCATCAGGCCTATATGATATGTAATACAGGGAAATTTAAAAAATCAAGAGAAAATACATTAGAAGGCAACGAGAACCGATTGTACAAAATGAGTTGGGATGGAAAAGAAATTCTTGATTCTGGAGAGGTGATTTATACAGGTCCTGGTGCTGAAGCAGCCAAAATTTATAACATAAATAATACGTGGTATATTTTAATGGGTGAGTGGTATGTTAAAAAACCTAGAAGGAGTAGAAAGATAGATAGTCCAGAAAATGATAGAAAGCAGATAGTATTGAGGTCTACTACAAACAGTATTTATGGCCCCTATGAAAAGAAAATTGTTTTTGAGCGCGGTAATGGTATCGAGAGAAGTTGCAGTCAGGGAGCATTAATGCAAGCCCCAGATAATACTTGGTGGTACACACATCAATTAATACAAAATATAGCTACGCCATTTCAAGGTCGCCCACAATTATTACAACCTGTAAATTGGGTAGATGGTTGGCCAATAATTGGTGAGGATATAGATAACGATTGTATTGGTGAACCAATACTTCAATATAAAAAGCCCATTCAAGGTTTTCCAATAGATGCGCCTTCTACAGATGATGATTTTTCAAACACAACATTGGGACGTCAATGGGAATGGAATCACAATCCTAGAAATTCACATTGGTCGCTCACTGATAGACCTGGTTGGTTGCGATTAAAGGCTAGTATGCCTTTATCTGAAGAAACTACCAAAGGCCCCGGAAATAATAATTGGTCAGAAAGTACAGGGACTACTTTTCCTTTCTGGCGGGCATCTAATACAATTAGCCAACGCATTATGGGAAATACAACTGGTGAAGCAGTTGCTAAATTTGATCTTTCGCAGATGGCAATCGGTCAACGAGCGGGTTTTGTTAGGTTTGGAGGTGTTTATCATGTATTGGGAATTTATGTGGATAATCTAGGAGGTCGTAATCTATTTTATGTAAACAAAGATGGCGAGGAAACTAAAGGACCTAAAATAAAGTCTAATGATTTGTTTATTAGAACATCCAATACAGGAAATCAAGCTTATTTTGAATATAGCTTAGATGGAAATAAATATGAAAAATTCGGGTCACAATTTACCTTGAAATTTGGGAATTGGACAGGAGATCGGCTTGGGTTTTTCTGTTGGAATGATAAAGAAGAGCAAGGCGTAATAGATGTTGATTGGTTTACGTATGACTATGATGGACCAAAGGGTGTTTATAAAAAATAATTTAAAAATAAAAAAGCATGAAATATAATCATTTTAAACAAACCTATTATTTGCTAGTATTGGTCTTTGTGTTAGGGGGTAATTACCCAGCTTTTGCACAAAATAGCGACTCAAAACCTAATATTCTTTTCATAGCAGTCGATGATATGAACGATTGGATTGGACCACTAGGCGGTATGGAGTTAAGTAAAACCCCGAATTTAGATAAACTAGCATCACAGTCCATGTTATTCAAAAATGCACATTGTGCTTCTCCAGCATGTTCTCCGTCTCGCCTTTCAATCATGACAGGTGTACAGCCTTCAAAATCTGGTAATATGCAAAATGAGTGGTATGATGGTGCGCAGTGGCGCAATGAACCTATATTTAAAGACATAGAGACTATAGAGCAGTTTTTTAAAAACCGTGGATATAAAACACTTGCAGGAGGAAAAATCTATCATACATTAGCGCCGCCTTGGGAGGTGTTAAATCAAACTGAACCAGAATCTTGGGATTTTTATTTCCCTAGTGTTCATGCGCCATTACCCTATCAAATACGAGCGGAGGATAGTATTATTAATCCACCTGGCTTAAAAGGAAAACGACTTAAGTATTTTACTTGGGGCCCTTTAGATATTCCTGAAGAAAAAATGGCAGATTATCAAGTTGTAGATTGGGCACGATATCAACTTAAACAAAAACACGATAAACCCTTTTATTTGGCTTGTGGACTTTTTCGTCCTCACATGCCTTGGGAAGTGCCTCAAAAATATTTTGATTTATATCCTTTAGAGGATATACCAGATTTAGAAATTCAAGAAAATGATTTAAAAGATGCTTTTGATCATGGTCGTCGTAATTGGCATAAATGGGTTTTAATGAATAAACAATGGAAAAAAGTAATTCAAGGTTATTTAGAATCTATAGCCTTTGCAGACGCGCAGTTGGGACGTTTATTAAAAACATTAGAAGAATCGGAGTATCATAAAAATACCATTGTGGTACTATGGTCTGACCACGGTATGCATATGGGCGAAAAAGAAAACTGGGAAAAATTCACCTTATGGGAAGAGGTCACTCGTGTGCCGCTTATAATAAAAGCTCCTGGTGTTACAATTGCTGGAAGTAGCAGCTACCAACCTGTGTCATTACTTGATGTTTATCCTTCTTTAGCTCAATTAGCAGGGTTTGAAGTGCCTGAACATTGTGATGGTGTTTCAGTACTTCCTTTAATTAAAAACCCAAAAGAGAAACGAAACCAGAGTGCTTTAACCAGTTTTAACTTTAACAGGTCTACTGCAAATTACCGAAAAAATCCAACAATTGGTCATGCTCTAAGAGGAGAGCGTTTTCGTTATATTTATTACGAAAAATTAGGGCTTGAAGAACTTTACGATCATAACAATGATCCTAGTGAGTTTAATAATTTAGCTTATAGAAAAGATTCAAAAAAAACGTATTAAAGATTTTAGAAACGAACTGGTTGATAGAGTTGATTATTTAACGCTTGATGACATAAAGAAAGTGCCTAAAGGTTATACAATAAATAACGAAGTCATTGAGAAAACTAAATTCAAAACCATGAATGATTTGCTTAACGAATAATTTTTTCAAATGAAAAAAAATATCCTTTTTGTAGTTTTATTAGTAGCTTCTGCTATTGGTTTTTATTTTTGTAATAATTTTAAAAAAGAACCTGAGGCATGCTTAAATTTAGTCCAAAAGTGTGAATGCCTAGGCGATGAAGTTTTTAACCAAAATGTTGAAGCATGTCTAGCTATTATGGAAGCAACTGCAGAAAAATACTCAGGTAAAGGTGTTGCTGTCATGGCATTTGTTCCTGGAGCCAAAACTGAATATTGGAATTCAAGAATGAAGGTTGTTGGAAGGTTGAGTTCTAAGCAACATAATTTTTTGGCGGTAGCTAGTGCAAAGGCTACGGAAATGGCATTAACACTTCAGAATTCCGGAACTGTTAGCAGGCAACCTTTAATTGGGGAATTGGGTTATAAAGGCGGTGTAATTAAGAAAGTGGCCTGCGGTTACTTAATTGCAAGTTTCTCTGGTGCTCCAGCGGAAATTGATGCTGAAATTTCAAAAATAGGGGTTGATTTTCTATCAAAATTTTTTGAGTCTCACTAAGTCCTTAGATTAGTGTTTCTTTTTTTTTATAATAGAGGTAGTCTGAGTTAGTATATTCATTTAGAGATTTCACTGTATTATTTTTATTGCTATTAGAAAATATACTTCTTTTTCTTAAAAAGAATTCTAATAGCACCTTTTTAATATTATACAAAGTTTTTGTTTCATTTTAACTTGAAGTCTTTATTTTAAAAACAATTCCCGTTATAGGACACACTTTTTTTTAAACTCTTATAATACACGCTACTTTGTTTTCGTCTTATAAAATAATGTTTTACACGATGACTTGTTATTTTTTATAAAAAAAGTACATCCTATATCTATGGTTTTCTTTTCTATATACTTGTTTAGTTTGTTGTTTTTTAGTGGTTTATGTTTTTGTTTGGTTTGTTCATAAAGTAGGCGAACCCGATACGGCAGGATGAACAATATAGTCTGAATATATAATTTAAACCCCTATTAATAAAAGTAAATCTATTTGGGTATGGCTACAGCATGATAATGACATGTAATAGTTAATGTTTAATAAGATTTATCAACCAACTATTTTAACTAAAACAATAAGACTAATGAGAAAAAAATTAACTAAATTTTATTTAATGTTTTTATTGAGCGCCTTTTGGTGTTGCTCGATATATGCACAGAGCCTCACAGATGTACAAGGGGTGATTCTTGATGCTAAAAGTAATTTGCCGTTGCCAGGAGCAACGGTTATGGTAAAAGGAACTTCGAGGGGAACGGTAACCGATTTTGATGGTAATTATAGTATTAAGGCCACCTCCAATGATGTGCTTCAGATTTCTTTTATTGGGTATAAATCTGTAGAAGAAGAAGTAAATGGACGAATCAAAATTGATTTCAAGCTAGAGGAAGATAGTGAGCAACTTTCCGAAATAGTAATTGTGGGTTTTGGAGAACAGAAAAAAGCAACTGTTACGGGTGCCATATCTTCAATTAGTACTAAGGAACTTAAACAAAGTCCAGCAGCAAATCTAGCAGTAACTTTAGCTGGAAGATTGCCTGGGCTTACTTCAATTCAAACTAGTGGCGAACCTGGCAGGGACTTAACCCAACTTTTTATTAGGGGGCAAGGAACAATTAATGCGCGGTCTCCCATTATTTTGGTAGATGGTGTAGAGCGTGAATTAACCTATATGGATCCCAATGAGGTAGAATCTGTTACCATATTAAAAGATGCCTCCTCAACGGCTATTTTTGGGGTAAGGGGTGCTAATGGTGTTATTTTGGTAACAACTAAGCGAGGGACTTCTGAGGTGCCTGAAGTGAATGTATCTATGGAATCGGGTGTTCAAACTTTTACAAGATTGCCGCAACCAGTAAATGCATATGAATTCGCCACATTAAGAAATTTAGCTCAGAACAACGATGGGTTAGGTAATGCCTATTCTGCGGAAGCTTTAGAGGCATACAAATCGCATTCAGATCCTGAAAAATATCCAGACACCGATTGGGCTGGACTTTTAGTAGAAGATTTTGCTCCACAGCAAAGAATAAACCTTAATGTTTCTGGGGCAAGTAAGGCTGTTAAATATTATATTAATGCAGGATATTTAAATCAAGGTGGGTCATTTAAAACTGAAAAAGATTTGAATTATGATCCCAGTTTTAAACTGGATCGTTACAACTTTAGATCCAATATAGATATGCAGATTAACAATAACCTCAAGGCCTTCCTTAATTTAGCTGGTTATGTTGAAAAACAAAATGCACCGTTTTCAGTTGGTACAGCCTCTACGGGTCAAGGAGGGGCTTCCCCTTCTCTTAACATACTAGCAGGTATTCTTGATATGCCATCCAACGTGCCGGGCCCTGTTTCTCCTAGTGGTGCAGTTGTAACTGTTAATGATTTAGTTAACCCTCCTTATGGTTTGTTGAACCGGACAGGTTATAGGCAGCAAACACGGAACAACACTACAGCAACTTTTGGAATGGAACAACAGTTGGATTTTATAACAAAAGGCTTATCAGCTAAAGCTGTTATGTCGTTCGATACAAAGGGCACAAATAATTTGAATGCTAGTAAAAGTTATATCCGAGAAATACAGGTGATTGATAAAACAGCATCCGGAAGGGATAGTATTTATTATAGAAATTTTTCTGATGATGTAGAAACGCCTTTAAACATTTCAGGAAGTAGAGCGTTTCAAAGTTTTTCAAATTTTCAAGCGTATTTGAATTATAAGAGAGCTTTTAACAAGCATGATGTAAGTGGTTTATTACTTTTTCAACAGCAAAAAGAAATTATTAATGAACAACTTCCTTATAATCTTATAGGGGTTTCCTCTAGGGTCACCTATGCCTACGATGATAAATATTTTGTAGAGTTTAATGCAGGTTATAACGGTTCAGAACAATTTGCACCTGGAAATCGATTTGGCTTTTTTCCAGCTGTTTCAGGAGGTTGGTTGGTTTCTAAAGAAAACTTTTGGAATGTAAAAGGAATTGATAGATTAAAAGTTAGAGGTTCTTATGGAAAAGTAGGTAACGACCGGATTGGAAATGATAGGTTTTTGTATTTAGATGATATTTCTGTAAGTGGTGGTGGTTATTCATCAAGTTTGGATCAAGGGAGAAGAATAGCTATTAATCAATTAAGAAATGGAGAGTTACAATGGGAAGTTGCAAATAAAATTAATATCGGTTTAGAAGTCGATTTTTTAAAGTCTTTTGAATTAATTGTAGATGTATTTAGTGAAAAGAGAGACAATATTTTAAGAAATAGGGGAACAATTCCTATTTTAAACGGACTGTCAACTAACGTTTTACCACCTGTTAATATTGGGGTTGTTGAGAATAAAGGTTTTGAAGTGGAATTGAATTATAAAAAAGCGTTTTCACCAGATTTTTTTGTTAGAGGAAGGGCGTTTGTAGGTTACGCAAGAAACGAACAAAAATTTGCTGATGAACCATTATTACCAGAAGACTACGCTTATAGATACAGACAAACAGGTTATAGAATTGGTCAAAATTTCGGATATATTGTTGAGAAATATTTTGATACTCAAGAAGAGATTGATAATTCTCCTGTACAAATTGTTGGTGGGCATGAATCTAGACCAGGAGACTTTAAATACAAAGATCTTAATGAAGATGGTATTGTAGATCAGAAGGATATTGCACCAATTGGGGCTTCAACCATGCCTGAAACTTCTTTCGGACTAGGATTGAGTACAACTTATAAAAACTTTGATTTGAGTGCTCTTGTACAAGGGGTTGCCAATGTAGATAAATTTTATAGTGGTAGAGGGACTTTTGCCAGTGGACAAACTAATTATTTTGACCAACATTTAACAAGTTGGACTCAAGAGCGTGCGGATAATGGAGAGCCTATTAATTTTCCTAGATTGAGTACCGAACCATCTCCAAGTGAAAAAGAAAATTCCTTTTTTATTAGGGACGCTAGTTATGTAAGATTGAAGAACTTAGAAATAGGATATAGAATTCAATTAAAGGGAGTGGCAAATATGCGACTTTACATGAATGGGTTAAACTTAATTACTTGGGATAAATTACCTAGCAAAAATTATGATCCAGAAGCAGCTAACGGCCTTTCTTACCCACTACTTAAAGTATATAGTTTAGGTGTTAATTTGAAATTTTAAAACTGAAAAAATATTAAGAAATGAAAAATAAAATTTTATATCTATTCGTAAGTGCTCTAGTCATAATAAGTTGTGATAAAGCATTAGACATAACGCCAGATGGTAGGCTAACATTAGAAGACGTTTTTAAAGATGAGCATCAAACGGAAGCCTATTTGAACACGGTTTATAGCAGCATTCCGTCTTATTCCTATTATTACCATTTTTTCACTTATATAGCAGGGGTTACAGATGAGTGTCAAGATGCTGCTGTGGGAAATACACCAGGTAATATTGCCAACCTTTGGATTACAGGGGCAATGACCCCCGATTTTAATCCTCTTGAAAATGGACCGGCAGGTCATGGAAAAAATCATTATGACACGTTTTGGGCAGGGATAAGAAACGCTAATGTATTTTTGGAAAATGTGGAAACAGCGAATATTCCCAATGATAAAAATAGAGAGCGATATAAAGCAGAAGCTTTAATACTAAGAGCTTTTTATTATCTAGAGTTGATAAAGCAATATGGACCAATGCCTATTGTTACCAAACCTTTTGGTCCAGCATTTGACTATACAACTTTAACTAGGCCAACATTTCAAGAATGTATGGATTTTATAGTTAATGATTGTGATGAAGCCATTGCTAATTCATATTTACCTCTTCGTATTACCTTAGAGCCAGAACGTGGGCGCTTTAGTAAAGCTGTAGCTTACGCAATAAAATCACAAGCATTACTTTATAATGCAAGTCCGTTATGGAACCCCGAGAATAACACTGCGAAATGGCAAGCCGCTTCAACGGCTTCAGAAGAAGCCTTGTCAAAGCTTACCGATGGAGGGGAGTATGAGTTGTTCCCAGATTATGAACAATACTTTTTCTCTAGTTCCGATATAAATCCTTCTCCTAGAGATAGAGAAACCATATTGGAAATAAAAGCTACTGGTCATCCTAGTTTTAGAAATACCAATGCCTTACCAAGTATGCCAGGTCAAAATAATGCAGGAATTACACCAACGCAAGAGTTGGTTGATAGTTACGATATGTTAGGAACTGGTGAACCAGCTATCTTAGGGTATAACGACGAAGATCATTTGGAACCTATTATAAATACCAATTCAGGATATGATCCTGCAAATCCTTATGATGGCAGAGATCCTAGATTTTATGCAACCGTATGGTATAACGGAGCACTTTTAGATAATATTGCTGGAAAAATCCATGTAGTTGAAACCTTTGTGGGAGGTGCCGATGCACTTAAAAAAACACCGCCAAACAAAAACAATACCCATACGGGGTATTATTTGCGTAAATTTCATGATCCAAAATTACAGAACGGTCAAAATGCTCAATCTAGATGGAAAAAGTATCATTTGGCTGAAATTTATCTAAATTATGCTGAGGCTGAAAATGAAGCTAATGGGCCAACTGTAGAGGCTTATAATGCTATTAATAAAATTAGAGAAAGAGTTGGAATGCCTAATTTACCTGCAGGACTTTCAAAAGATGAATTTAGAAAACGCGTTAGAAACGAAAGAAGGGTGGAACTCGTTATTGAGGAGCATAGATTTTGGGATGTAAGAAGATGGAAAATATTAGACCAAACTGATAAATTGGTGACCGGTATGGAAGTTATAAAAAACGGAGACAATTTTGAGTATGAGCGTTTTGTAACAGAACGAAGAAATGCGTGGCAGGATAAGTTTC
Organism: Algibacter sp. L3A6; assembly: GCF_009796825.1. Lineage (GTDB taxonomy): Bacteria > Bacteroidota > Bacteroidia > Flavobacteriales > Flavobacteriaceae > Algibacter. The sequence continues at coordinate 4,132,534 of NZ_CP047030.1, read as the reverse complement.
TTATTTTTCCAATTCCGATTAAAGATACTTCTATCATTCCTGATTTTAACGATAATCAAAATCCAGGTTGGTAGTGGTTTTTTGAATAATTATTTTATAAGATTTATTTAAAGAGTTAGTTTTTGTTAAAAAGCCGTAGACATTTATGTCTGCGGCTTTTTTTATTCTATTTACCTATAAATGGAGGGGTAGATAAAGTATTTTAAAATGGAGTAATAAGTTATTAGTAATAATATTTATATTAAAAGGTCGTTAGACTTTTTAATATGGTTAAATACCCCTGTAGTTCTAGTTTTTCAATAACTCCAGCACATTCCCCTCCATTCCGTAAAAACTCCATTCCAGAAAAAGCGCTTCATTAAAAAATCTTGGACCTAATCCCCATTTTTTACTTTTCATTCCGCTAATCCTTTCCGCTTCTCTGGAAAGGAACGCTGCATTCCAATTCAAAAACGCGAATCAAGTCCGCTTGAAATAGTGCTAAATGAGAATAGATCAGCACATGGCCACTCCATGTTATTACGGGCAAAGCGTTTCACTAAAAAAATCTTGGACCCAATCTCAAAGTTTTAGTATCTGCATTTTAATAAGAATTCCGAATACCAGTAAATCTTTGATTCAAATGGACATTTCGCTTCTTAAAAAACTTTGAAATAGAGTCCGCCAAATATGGAAAATGTATTTGTCATTGTGTTCCTCTTCCTATGATTTTATATTTCACAAAGCATTTAGGCTTACATCTCGCGCGGACACTGCTATACCTTTTTTTGATAGCAAAATAACAACATTCAGCTTTGAACGCCAGCATAATCAGGCTCCCTTTGACTGCTGTTATGGCAGGCTACTCTCGCACTTTTTATATGGCTTCACAAAGCTGAATATTGAAAGCGTCTAAGCAACAAAAAGAAGGTAACAGTGACGGCTCTATGGGAAGTAAATCTAAAAATGAATCTTATGAAATCTTACAAAATCAATAAAAAGGAAGCGGAACAAAAGTTAAAAAAACAAAAAAAGGAAAACGCTCAGGATATAATAAGTAAATCAATAATAAAGCCTTTTTGAATGGTTCAAAGAGGTTAATATTAATCTTTAAATTTTTTAATTATGAGTACTCTAAAAAACAAAGTACAGTTAATTGGCAACGTAGGAAACGAGCCAGAAATTACAAACCTTGAAAGTGGAAAGAAAGTTGCGAAATTTTCAATGGCTACTAATGAATTTCACAAAAATTCAGAAGGAGAGAAACAACAAGACACCCAGTGGCACAACATTGTAGGGTGGGGAAAGATTGCTGAAATCGTTGAGAAATACGTTGGTAAAGGAAAAGAAGTTGCTCTAGAGGGAAAGCTGACCTCACGCTCTTATGAAACCGCAGCCGGAGAAAAAAGATACGTTACCGAAGTGGTCGTAGATGAAATCTTGCTTTTGGGAATTAAAGGCGATGACGCTACTGAGTAATTAGAAATTAAAAGAGAGCGTTCCTGTGGAAAGTGGCGCTCTCTTTTTCATTATTAATCTTATTAAATAGAAATACAATGAATGATAAAGTTAACAAAATAAAAGCCGGATTACAACATTTTTGTGGAACAGAAATGTTCTTTAAAATCCCATTAATTGGAACTTGTTTTACCGATGGGTTAAAGTATTTAGCCAAAGAGGCAGAATGCTATTGGTTGATTACAGATGCGTCAGTGATAGCAAAAAGTTTATCAGATAAAAGTTCCTTTATTACTATCGATTTTAAAAGACTTTCTGAAAAAGAACGGTTAGAAAAGCAGTGTGAAGCCATTATTAATTATAGCGATGGGAATGATAAAATTTTTGAAACACATAGATATAATGTAACCGGTTTTCCTTTGGACGAGCTACGATTGTTTTTTGTAGATAATACACTAATGCTTCCGAGCGAATATTAAAAAAAGGGTTATGGTATATCCTTTGTCAGTAGAAACTCTAAGAGGTAGTATTCTTATAACTATAGTCTAACACTTTTAATCTAATTTAAAATCAGGGCCTTTAATTTTTTAAAGGCCTTTTTTTGTTCTGTTATTTTAGATTCTACAATAAATAGCGAGGATTTCTAACGATACTTTTAAACTTCAATTGAAACATTCTTAAAAAATCGAATTTCAATTCGTATTACAGGAAAAGCCATTACATTTTTGGATGTCATGGTATTTTTTTGTCCCGATAAATCGGGACGAAAAGGAATAGCAAGAGGGTAACACGCTAGCGCGATGTTTCAATTTTTCGTTTTCATAATTCACCAGTGAAATCAGTAGTTTAGAGAGATTGAAGGTTTTAGTTAATAAAATTTCAGCATCAGTTTTTCAGAAAAAACCTTGGCAACCCAATAAAAACGACAAATTTTTTCAGAAAAAATGGATAAAGGATTTGAAAAAGAGCGATTTGAGAAGCTTGGAATTAAAGCTTCAGTAGCAGAGCGTTTTCGAGGGTTTTGTAAAAAGTTATCAAAATCGCAATCTATGACACTGCTTTTGATGCTTGATTTTTTTGAGGATAATGGTATTTCGCCAAATGAAACTTTAGGTCCAAATATGCAAACATTGGAGAGTGAAATTAAGAAACGAATTAACGCAGTAATAGCTATTATAAAAGACATTGAAAAAAATCACGATAAGCCTACAACAGCCATGTTGCAATCTTTGTTTATGGAGTTTGAACCTAAAGAAAAGAAACTCATTTTGGAAAAGGAAGTCAAAGAAAAGAAAGTACAGTTTGTAGAAAAACCAGATACTAATACTCAATTATAGAATTATGTATATCACAATCACAGCTCAAAAATTAGGTGGGAATTATTCACAAAGTTCTGCGGATTTTGCTGAGTATTTAGAGAAGGAGAATCAAGGTTTAGAGCAAGAAGACTTGGAGCTTTTTTTTAATCAATATGGGGATGAAATTGAAGCCAAAGATGTGGTCAAGGAAATCGATGGTAATACTGCAAAACTCAAAAAGAAAGAACCAAAATTTTATTCAATTACTGTTAGTCCTAGTAAATATGAATTAAGTAAACTGGAAAACAATTCCGAAGATTTAAAAAAATATACTAGAGCAATAATGAATGATTATGCCAGGTCTTTTAATAGAGAGATTAATGGTAAGCCGATAACCGTTGACGACATAAAATATTTTGCGAAAATTGAACATCAAAGAACATTTAAGGGCACAGATAGACAGGTGAAAGAAAACCAACCTTTTGCCACTAAAATACTTCAGCTAAAAAGTGATATTCGAAAAATAGAGAATAATCAATTAGATGGAAATATCATGAAAATGAAATCACAAATAATCAAACTTGAAGCCGAAGCACCACACCAACAAAACGGAAAACGTATTGTTCAAGGTATGAAAAAATCGGGTAATCAAAGTCATATTCATATTATTGTGAGCAGAAAGGATGCATCAAATGCTGTGAGTTTATCACCAGGATCAAAATATAAGGCTTCAGAAGTGATGATGAATGGAAAACTGGTAAAGCGAGGATTTGATAGAGATTCATTTTTTACAAAAGCAGAAAACACTTTTGATAAAACGTTTGGTTACAAACGCAACTATGCAGAATCTTATAAATCGAAGAAAGATTTTATTAAAAACCCAAAACAGTATTTCATTACATTATTAGGTTTGCCAGCAAGTGAAAAAGCAATTGCTTTTAATATACTTTCCAAATCTGGCTTCCCAATATTAAGTATTCCAACGAGTAAAACGCAGATGGCGTTAAAAACAATTCGAGCATTAAAACGAGGCGTCGATGTGGCAATCAAATCCGGTTCAATAGGTATATAATATGGAAATAAATGTAATAACATTCACGATAACGGTTTTGATAGGAATCAGCCTTCTCTTTAGTTTCTTTTTTAAAATGATTAAGTATGCTTATATATTAAACCTAATATTGACGTGTATTTGTTTGGGAGTTCTTTTTAAACAGCAGTTTATTATATACAGTTGGACTTCAATAATCTTATATTTTGCATGTCCTTTATCCTTAATTAATACAGTGCTCTATGTTTTTCTTCATGAAGATGATAGTGGCTTAGATCCTAGAAATAAGTATCAAGTTCATTTCAAAATAAAGCATGGGTTTTTTAAGGTAAACAATGTTAAACGAGGTGTTTCAATAATTGGTTCTGCTGGTAGTGGAAAAACAGAAAGTGTTATTTATAATTTCCTCCTACATTTTAGTAATTATAGGTTTTCTGGAGTAATTCACGATTATAAGAATTTTGAGCTAACAGAAATAGCATTCCCTTTATTTGAAAAGAATGAAATTGATTTTCGTGTGATTTCATTCGATAATATTTATGATCGCGTGAATCCTATTGCTCCAAGATATATGGTCAACGAAGAAAGCGTAAATGAGGTAGCAAGGGTGCTTATAGAAAACCTACTGGAGCATAAAGAATCAGGTAGTTCTGGTGCCGGTAAATTCTTTAATGATGCAGCTGAAGGTTTAATAGGGGGATTAATTTGGAAACTAAGAACTTCATATCCTAAATATTGCACATTACCACATCTTATCGCTATTTATCAAATTTTGGATACAGATAGTCTTATTGCTTTTTTAAGTACAAATACAACATCTAGAGCTATGGCAGATGCATTTATTAGTGGTAAAGATTCTGATAAGCAAACAGCAGGAGTAAAAAGTACATTGGCAAATGCGCTTAAAAAAATAAGTACACAAAGCATTTTTATGGTGCTTTCTGGAGATGATGTTTCGTTAGATGTAAATAGGCAAGAGCTACCATTAATAATTTCGGTGGTAAATAATCCAAAATATGAAACAGCTTATTCTCCAATAATTGCTACTATAATTCATACCATAACAAAACAAATGAGTGTTAGAAACTCCAATCACTCATTTTTAATGATGGAAGAAGCGCCTACTATTCGGTTGTTAAATATACATCGTATTCCTGCAACTTTAAGAAGTTATGATATATCCACAATTTATGTGATGCAGGATAAAATTCAGAATGATATGATGTATGGAGATAAAGCCAGTCGAGCCATTTTAAGTAATTTGTCTTATCAATTTTTCGGAAAAGTGAACGATCCTGATACTGCAAAATATTATGAACGTTTCTTTGAAATAGTAAAAAGTGAAACCACAAGTGTTAATAGGGGGTATAACCTTAATTTTGATACACGTGTCACTACTGGAGAGCGTGAAGTTGCAAAGATTAGAGCAGATGTTTTTTTTCGTTTAAAACAAGGTGAATTTGTTACGTTTGCCGATGGTAAGGATAAAAAAGTACAATTTAAGCTTCTCAATATTGAGAAACGGTTACCTAAAAAAACATATGTTTTTACACCGGATGATTTAGAAGAAAATTTTAATAGAGTATATAGCGAAGCTCGATCTATATTCAAAAATTAGTTATTGTGATTATAAAAACATGTATATCGAATCTTTAAAAAGGGGATTTTTCATTGAGTTTCTTTTCTGTAACTAACCAGTTTCCTTCAACTTTTACTAGTTTAAATGTCTCAGGTTTATCTTCATAAGAAGTCGTGAATTTTACCCAGGCAATATTTCCATTAATAGATTCTTGAATTAATTTAAACTCAGTTAATTCATGGATATGATTCAAAAGGTTATGGAGTTGTAACTCCAAATGAAAAACTAGCTATTAAAGAATTGGCAGAAAATGAAGGGATTTTATTAGATCCTGTATATTCTGGAAGAGCATTTTATGGAATGTTAGATCATATAAAAAAACGAAAAATAGAAAAAGGTGCTAACATTATGTTTTGGCATACCGGCGGTTTACCTGCTAATTTTTATTATTCTGAGGAATTAATGTGAAAATTTTATTAATCTAATAGAATTTGAACTATATTAGTATTGATTGTGTATTGAATGAAAAAATACACCGAATGTTTTAGCTATGTTTTAGCAAAAAAAAAAGCCAAGAATAAAATTCTTGACTTTCCCTGGTTTTACTTGTAGCGAGAATGGGGCACGATCCCATGACCTCCGAGTTATGAATTTTCGTACAAAAAATCATAAAATTTTAAATAATTGACTATCAGTTATTTAAAAACTACTATATTTTAAATCGTGTTCCAAAACGTGTTCAGTTTTGTGTTCACTATTATTAGTATAATTTTGAACAATAAAATTAGATTTTAAGATTGAAATAGACAAGGTTTTTTTGGTTTTTTTTTGGCTGTAATTTTAGTGTTGAAGCTATCGTGTAAGAAAGTAATAAGTCTATTTTATACTGCTGCGTTTACTTATTATTCTACTTGAATAATAAGTAAAATGGCAAAGTCGCATAATGTAAACTGGATTATATATAATTGTTAAAAAATTGATAATTCTTTGATATTGAGGTTTTTTTATTGAAAACAAACATCTAAAAGCAATGCGTGCATCGTATATTTATAACAAGAAAAAGAAATGCGCCATGAAAACATTAAAAGAATTAAAAAACAGATTAGAAAAACTTAATTTTGGAAGATTATTAAATTCTGAAAAGAGTAAAAAAAATGAACCAAGAACTTTAATTACAGCATCAACTTTTGATGATGAAGATTTGTTTATGTTCATCTAAACGATACTTTTATTAAATTATACAAAATTGCTGAGCTATGTCGATAGTCTTTTTTTGAAACTCAAGCTCTTTAATTTTTTTAATTTCATCGTTTTTACTCATACCAGTATTTTGTAGTTTTAATTTACATTGTATTACTCCTTTATAACTTTTGTTATATACTCTCTTTCATTAGATATAAATTTTAATAGATAAATGCCATTTGGTAATTCCGTTAAATCAATTGATGATTTTGGTTCAATCATTTTAATAAAACGACCTGTTATATCATATAAAATAATATTATTTAAGTTTTTAATTTTCGTGTTTATTATGCCACTAGTTGGATTAGGATAAACGGCAATACCTTTGAATATAGTTGCATTGTTATCTGTAGAAAGCGTACTGTCAAATTCATAAGCTCCTATATCATAATTTATTCCTTTAGGTCTTGTATTTCCATTTATATCATGCGTAACTATTGTACTTACAAGGTTGGTACCTGTATCAATAGCTTGAGAATCTGTTGTCAAATTAAAATCATTTAATGTTGGGTTAACAAATATGGAATTCATGGAGCTAGCCAATAGAGAGTTTGTGTCAAGGCCTAATGCTTGCCATGCGGCTAAACTAATAGTAGAACCGTCTCCATTATTACTCATTTTATCGTTCAATATATTGTTATCGCTTGTAAACATGGCAGTATCATTTATAGCAATACAGCCTCTCCAAGCATGTTGATTAATGATGATGTTATTATATATTTCTGTATTAACATTAGCTCCGTTTTGAACTAGTATTCCCCATCTGCCATCAGAAGGCACAATAATGGTATTATTATATATTTTGGCTCCATTAGTTACAATGGCTCCATCTTGTTGGAAAAGTGAAATTCCTTGAGAGGAATGATTATTGTATATAAGGTTATTATAGACTGTAGGATTTTGTAGTCCATCCATATTTATTCCAGCAGCTCCATTGTTATCATGAATATTGTTACCGTAGATTAAGGCATCACTAATTATTCCATCTCCTCCTGCAGATGAATCTCCATTTAAATGGATTCCAACATTATTATTACCATAGCACTCATTATACCTAACTATAGGTCTGTCTGAACTATTAGAGACATAAATTCCGTGTTCATCGATTGAGTTAGTACAAACATTGTATTCAATTAGAATATCGTCTGTAAATGCTGTAAAAATTCCTCGTTCTGCATTATTGTCGCAAGCACAATTTCTAACAATACAATTATTAGAAACCACTACTCGTATTCCATTACCATTTCCTAGCATATCGTTAACAATAAAGCTATCGATTATTATATAGTTAGCATTCTCAATGTTAATACCATCGTTTCTTATTGCACCACTTTGATTTATTAACACACTATTTCCAGTTCCCATAAAAACAATAGGATTTGCTGCTGTGCCACTTACATTTCTTAAGTCAAAACCTACGTAAATTCCATTTTCTACAAAAACGGTATCTCCTGCAATAACAAGATCCGCGGCATGTTGAATGGTTAAAAAAGCATCACTTTGGCTTAATCCTGTATTTGAGTTTAGGCCAGAATTTGATACATAGTAGTTAGTAGCTTTCAAGTTGTAACTTGACATTATTATTAAAAGGAAAAGGAAAGAGAGTTTAGGTAAATTCATTTTGTTGGGGTTTTATAGTCTAAAGATAGATGTAATCTTATTTGGTTGTACAATTTAATTGTATTTTTTGCTGCTTTTTTTGCATGATTTACGTTAACAAAGGTTTGATCGAGAAAGAATACACCAATCAATCAGCGGTTCGAATAGATTGTCAAGAAATATAAATCCACTAAGATTCGATGTAATATTTCAGAAAGTAAAAGGAACTTATTTATAAAATTTTTCCGTTTATTTCTTGTTTTACGGTTTTTCGTAAAGTTTCGTTGTGAAAAAAATCTAAGTTTTTTCAATTCTTGGGTTAAGCTTAGTATAATTACCGAATTTCTCCTTTAGTATTTTGCGCAAATATGTTTTTTTATCATATAGTCGGTAATTTCTTTTAATGTTTTGCCTGTTGTGGGGTGTTTTCCGAGAGCAGTAAAATATTCTAGAACTCCTGTTTCATTTTTACCATACCATACATTTGTATTTCCTGTTTCTGTATAAAATTGTGTGTCACAATTTGGAATGATTTTTCTAAAATTATCAATTCTATCAGGATTATATAATTTTAAATTACCTAATTCATAATTTTCTGGATCAAAATTAGTTTCTATATAATGGTCATTTTCCCAACTCATCCAACGCTGGGTATTTAAGTATTTAAATGAAAAAAATATAATAATTAAAGAACATAAAATCCCTAGTGTAATTTTATGTTTTATATCAAATTTAGACGATGTTTTCTTTTTAACTTTAAAATTAGGATTATTATTAATTGTAGCTTCATTTATTTTCTTAAACTCTTCATAATTATCAAATTCTAAATATTTCAATAGTCCACAAACTACTTTATGTTGTTTTATATTAATATCACTTTCTGATATTTTTAAAGCTTCAGCATCTTTCCTGTAATCTCGATAACTTCTTTCTCCAAGAACAAAACCTGTTTCTTGAGAGACATAATCCGCTATGTCTTCAGCTTTATTCGTTAAGGAAGGTTTTTTATCTCCTAATAGTATTCTGTCAGCTTCAGCTTTCTTGAAGGCTTTTAAAATTAGTGTTTTATGCATTTAATCTTTGATAACGAGTCTGATAAAAATAATTAATTTATGGGAAATTGACAGGAAAAATTTTTCCTAATAGCTTCCTGAATCCTTCCGATAAATTTCCTAAACATTCTTTCAAATATTCCGTGATTTGCTTCAGAATCAATCCAAACCAAGTATTTATAATACTGTGATTAGATTCTAAAACAGAGTGACTATTTAGAGATGTAAAAACATCTGGGAAGTAATTTTATTTCTCTAATTCAGTTTCCCATACTTCCCAAAATAGAGAGACGTCTCTTCATTATAGCTTTTTAGCTAAACCTGTTAAAGTCCGATAAATATCGGATAGCATAACTATTGTCCAATCTAAAAGAATTATAAAATGAAAAATATTAATAAAATACTATTGACAGCTATTCTAGGTGTCGCAATCTTTTCTTGCACTCCACAAACAAATACTCCTGATTCCATTCCTGTTTCAATAGATGAGGAAGAGTGCTGTGGAGACGATAGTCCAATTCCGCCACCACCTCCAACAGAGGACTAATTATCATTTCATTTTTCTATTATAAATCTCTATAAATATTGATTTTGAGTAAATGTAGGAAGATATTTTTAACAGCCTTTACGGAAACCCGTAAAGGTTTGTTTTTATTTGAGATAAGTTTTAAAATGTAAGATTAAGTGAATATTCTAATCGTGTTTTAATTAAAGCTGTGTTAAGTGGTTCGTGTTGAGTCTTTTAGTGATGTGTTCGAGGATCAAGTTTTTATAGGTTTTAGTTATTTAATTATGTTAAATATATGATTGTAGTTAGTTGCATAGTAAATAATATTTTACTCCTTTACGGAAACCCGTAAAGATTGTAATTTTATTTAGGGTAAGTTTGAACAACTAATATTTATATGAAAAAATCAAAATTTAAAAAATGAAAAAACACTTAATTTTTCTATTCTTGTTATTTTGTTTTTTTCTAGGCGCAGGACAGAGTTTTAAAAAAGAGAAGCGGATTTATATGCTTGATATTACAAAGTCTATGTGGGGATCTGGTAGCAATGAAAATATCTTTGAAGATGTTAAAAAATCTCTTTATAAAGGTATTGAAGATATAAAAAATCCTGAAACCATTATAACAATTATTCCATTTCAAGCTACGCATACCTATGATATTTTGCCAAGTTGGACATTTAAGTCAGGTGATAAGGATAAATTGGCAGCAGTAAAGAAAGTTATTGATTCTTATTCATTAGAAACCGTTCCTGGCGGCTATACCGATGTTTATTCAGCTTTAGATAAAGCAAAGAAAAATATAAATAATGATAGAGTTAATTACATTTTTCTATTAACCGATGGTGAACAATCTGCTATACCTAGTGCTACAAAGAAAACAAGCAGAATAGACTTTGATTTAAAAGATTTAGAGAGCTCAATTGGAAGTTGGTGTGATTTTTCACAGAATTCAGAGACTCATCTTTTTTACGTAATGCTTTCTAAAGCGGCAATAGATAAAACTATTGTAGAGATAATAGAGAAGGAGTGCAATGCCTACGTTGTTCAAGGAACTGATATGAATGTAGCATTTGTTAAACCAAATAGTAATATCATAAAGCTTAATCTTAATGATGATCCATTAAAATTCGAGATAAATCTATTAGCAAATAATTGGGAGTATTTAAAAGAGAATACTGCTATTAAGTTAGAGTTGGAAAACAATTCTATTTTTCAATTGGAAAATGATGTTATTAATATTACTAATAGAAAGCTTTTTGTTAAACTTAAAAACAAGCTGGCTTTTACTGAATTACGTAGAAATAATGACATTGAGACAACTATTTTATTAACTCTTTCTACTAGTGATAATCTTAAGGTTTTAAATCCTGAGATAAAGCTTGTTGTGAAAAATCATAAGGAGAGAATATTAACTTTAGAATTTTCAGAAGATGAATAAATCCTTTTTTATATTAACATTAATAATACTTACTAGTTTATTTAGCTGTAAAAAAGAAAAATTATTTCAGGGAGAAACTACAGATTTTGGAACTATAGAATATTATGATTCATTTTTATTTTATGAATGTGAAAACTTTACTTTATCAAAAACCTTAAAATATAACTTTAATGACTATTCTATAGATAAAAAGTCTACTGTAAAACTGAATATAGTCGATGCGGAGCAGAATGTTATTACTAATAGAGATATTTTATTTTATGTTAATGATGAGTTAGTTAAAGGCAATAGTTTCACTATCGATAGTAAAGTATCAAGTAAAGGAAGTTTAAAGTTAGGTCTTAAGTTTTTGCCAAGTTATCCAAATGGTTATACATCAGGTTTTATATCTGTTTCTTCTCACAGTCTAGATGTTATTAATAATAATGACTTAAACACTTCTTCGGAAAAAAGACTTTTTAAATGGGAGTCGACACATAAATTAATTATGAACCCTTTAAAAAAGTGGTTAATGTGGTTTGTTGTTTTCATAATTAGTAGTTTGTTAATGTGGTTTCTTATTATTAGAAATAAGGTGTATTCGAAGTTTAAAAAAGGAAAAATTCAAATAGTAACCCCGTATTTTAAAGGAATAAACATTACAAGGAACACGAGATTAATTGTATTTACAAATGTTACTACTAAGCAGAAAGTATTTAACCGTGTTTTTACTGGCAAAATAATTTACGAGGTAAATCCTATTTACGAGAATAAAATTATTTTAAGACCAGGAAGAGGTAATAGAATTAAAATAAAGCTACCATTAGGGGTGAAAATAACTCCACAAGTTGTTAATCTGGAAAAATTTAATAATTATAATATCAAGTTAGGACAGGAATCATTAGAGATACAATACTCATAAAACATATTATCATGGCAAAATTAAAAAGAAGTTTATTCATTGGATTAGGAGGTACAGGTTTAAAATCTATATTACACACTAAAAAACGTTTTATAGATACTTATGGAGAAATACCTCCAATGACTGCTTTTTTGGCTTTTGATACTGATGGAGATAGTATTAATACTAAAATCGATAGCGAGTTAGGAAAACAAAGAATTGGCTTAGATGCTTCGGAGTTTTTGCATATAAAGGTCAGACATCCTCAAGAAATACTAAGACAGCAACCTGATTTATTCGATTTTGTACCTGTTCAAAATAGACCTCTATTGGTAAGTCTTACTGACGGAGCTGGACAAGTAAGATCTAATGGGCGATTTGCGACACACTTTAATTACGGAGCTATTGAAAACGCTATAAGAACGAAGTTAACTTCTATCTTAAATGCTAATGCTATTTCGAATGAAAAGTACCAAGTAAATGGAAATGATGTTGAAATTAATATGATGTTCTCTGTTGCTGGTGGTACGGGAAGTGGAACATTTTTAGATATGGCCTATATCGTAAAAGAAGTTTCAAAAGGGATTAACTCAACCGTGGGAGTTTCTACAATTGGGTTTGCAATATTGCCAGATGTATTTAACGCTATGATGAATGGACCTGCTATGGCAAATGTATTACCTAATGGTTACGGTGCTTTGCATGATTTAGATTTTTTAATGCATCATAATTTTGATAAAAAACCACTCGAAATAAAGTATGCTAATAAGTCTATAAAAATTGAGAACCCTCCTTTTGACTTAGTTTTTACAATAAATAATAGTGATAAAAATGCTAATACTTATACTAACGTAAATGATTTAAGTGAACTAATAGGTTTGGCTATGTTTACTGGAGCTAGTGAATTAAGTGGAGGTATGGCGAGTTCTTATGATAATGTGAAAACTGTTATCGCAGGAGGCTCAATGAAGGTCGAAAATAAAGATTCTTGGGCATGTGGTCTTGGGTTGAGTGAACTTTATTATGATGGAAATAAATTGGGTAACATTTATGCTCACAAAGCCTCTGTTAGTATTATCAATAATCTAATAACACCTGAAACTGATTCTTTTGATTTAGACGACATTTTTATTAGTGATGCTAAAATTAGAGAGAATAATGGTGATGAAAATAATGATCTTATAGATTCATTATTATCTGAAACTCCAAAAATACAATATACTTACATCAACGATCAATCAACGATTGACTCCGAAATTAATGCTTATTTAGTAAATGTTGAAAATACGGCAAAAGCTGATATTGAGGGTAATTATAGCTCTAAAGAAGCTGAAGTGACTAAAAAACTGAATGACTTCATTATAGAGCATATTAACAAACCATCAGGTGTTGGAAATATTGATCGATTTTTAAATGCTTTAGTAAAGCATGTAAAATTGTTTTTAAACGAAATGAAAGATGAGCAAATTGGAAAATCTGAAAATGATAAACTTTTTCGAAATCAGCTCAATCAAAATATTTCAGAATTGAAAGGCTTAACCTTTTTGGAAAAAAAGTTTGGCTCTAAACTTAAGGACGTAAAGGAAGACGTTATTCAGGCTGTAAATTTAATAGCAGTAAATATTCATGAAATACTTAGGCGTCAGTATGCAATAACATTTTTTAATCAATTGTTACTAACTATTAGTAACCATGAACTAAATGTTCGAAATATTTTACAAAAATTACAACAGGTAGAAGAGGATTGTGAATCTAACTTTATAGGTTTACAGAATCAAATTAATGAACAACCAAAGAAGTTTGTAAAAGAACTCCATCGTGATTTTGTAAACAATGTTAAAGTTTCTGACAAAGATTTGAATGTAAATGATTTCATAAATAGTATCACCTCTGATACTAATGGGTTATATGATTTCTCAGAAATGTCACCAAAATTAATTTCAAAGAGTTTATGGCTGTTTTCAAAAGAATTGCCAAAAGCATTGGAGTATAGAAATAAAAAAATTGACGATGTTTTAGCGACTTATTCTGAAGATGAATTAGATACAATGATGAAAGAGTTAATTGTTAAATCTAATCCATTATGGTCTTATAATTATAAAGGGCATGTGATTAACCGAGAACATCATGAAGCTTTTATAATAGGTGTTCCTAATATAAAATCGTCTATTATCGTAAAAAACAATATTTTAAAAAACATATTAGAGTCTAATCAAAAAGCAGATTTTAACTCAACAAATATGCAAGATAGAATTGTTATTTACAGGATGGAAGCTACTGTTCCTGTTTATGCAGTTTCTAATATGAGCTTGTATAAAGAAAAATCAGATAATAGTAGAATAAGTCACCATATTGATGCAAACTGGTTATTGAGAATGGATCGTGAGGGGTTTGATATTTATCCAACTAAACGAGAGGATCATAGCTTAGAGTATTGGGTAACTGGATTTATTTATGATTTTATAAAGTTAGAAAATGGTATTTATTTAGCTTATAGTGAAGAGCAAGGAGATCCAATAGAAGATTATTGGATAGAGTTAGGTGCATATAGAGATGAGGCTTTTACGGAATTTAAGAGACGAAAACTTCAAGATGAATTTAAGCTTATGATTGATAATAAAATTTCAGATTTAGGTGAAACAGAAAACCAAAAATTAATAAAAGAAGTAACTGCGTCAACAAATTATAACGAACACTATTCTAAGAAAAATTTTGAGAATAGTGAACTTAAGGATTCTAAAATGATAAAAGTTAAAGAACTATTTAGTGACGAAATTAATTTTGTAAAGAAGATATTAGCTAAGTAGTTTTATAGAAACGTATAGCCAAGTGTTTAATGTTAAATGCTTGGGTTTTTACTCATTTTGAGTTAATCAAAAACTTATTTCATGTCATCACCATCTATAAATATTAGTATTAATCAGCAAGGAAAAACTCTTGTTGAAAAAATAGACAATCATTTTTGTCAGCATGAGCCAACATTTTATAAAAACTTCATGATTTCATCTTCTATTGAGTTTGAAAATGGTGTAAATGTACTTTCTAAAGTGAAAAATGGTGAATTTGAAATATCTAGTGATGATGATATAAAAAGTTGGTTTGACTTTGAATTATACTCAGATATTAAAAATTTGGTTAGTTTAGTTAACGACTCAATCAGCAGTACTATAATTGTAAATATTATTGTGCCCCTGGAAGAAGAACTTTCCGTCTCTCAATTGAGTAAGCTGCTTGGGGCACTAAAAGAGTTGATTAGCAATCAGCAAGTTGATGGTTTAGATATTAAAATTTTTGCAATTACTTATTCTCTATCCGAACAAAATTATGATAAAGATGCTCAGATTAAGAGTGAGTTGTTGGTATTGGAAGAATTAATATCAGAATACGATTATATAATTAGTGATATTTATTATTTGGACGATAGGAGCTCTAATAGAATTGTCCTTAATTTAAACTTAAATTGGTTAGCATTTGCTCTTGGAGAATTTTTTGTATTTCAAATGGTTTCGCAGACATCTTTGGCTGTTATGCAAAACAAATCCAAAATTTTTGGTGTAGGAGTCATTCATTTTAATGAAATTCTATTTAGAAGTGTTATTGCTAATAAGATATTACAGTACAAGTTTGAGCAAGAAGGTGTTTTAGATGACGAAGGTGTACAGTTGAGAGATATTATTAATAAGTGCAACCCGTTTATTAATGAAAATCAAAATTTCTTTCAACAGTTTTTAGAAAACTACCCTTATTCTAGTGATAATAATAGTGATTTAACAAAGAATAGTAAAGCCTATATAGATAGTTTTAAAAAGAAGTTAGAAGATTTTGTTACAGATGCAAGCGCAACTATTGGGGAATCTAAAGCCATACTTGCAAATTTATTAGGAGAAGATGATAACAAAATAGAAGGTATAAATTGGGGAACGCAGCGAGATAATATAGACGATTTAGAATTTGATATTATTAATTATTTTAATTCTTATTTAGAAGAAAAAGATAAGGTAGATTTTGATTGTCAAAAAGAACTTAGGAATAAGATTTCAGAATTAAGCCAAGCTATTAAAATTGATGAAAAATCAATTAAAGCTATAAATGACCAATCAGAAGAGATTCATAGTGATTTAGATATAACTTTTGATGAAGGTATTTTTAGTGTTAATGGGGATCGGGTTAATGCTTCGGGTTATATTCCTTCTGTTATTAATCCTGATGATGAGTTTTATGTGTATTCCGATGAACCTATTTCAAACTCTAAAGACCTAACCAAGTATTTTCCTAGAGTTAAAGATCAAGGTGAATTAGGGAGTTGTACAGCTTTTACAATTTCAGCGATATATGAATTTGCTGCAAAACTTAACAATAAGCATGTAAGCATTAGTGAGATGTTTATTTATTATAATGCTAGAGAATTAGGTGGATACGTTAATGAAGATGTAGGGTCAACTTTGTTAGAAACGATTAATGCGGTAAAGTTAAAAGGCGCATGTTATTCAAAGAGTCATCCATATTCTAAAGAGTTGTTTTTTAATAGACCAAGTGAAGCGGCATACATTGAGGCTCAGCATCAGGTAGTGGAGAAAGCATGTCGAGTAAAAATATCAGAAGATGATTTCAAATATGCTATAGCAAATGGACATCCCGTAATTATTGGATTAAAATTATTCAAATCATTTTACCCAAAAAATAAAGCGGGTATTGTTCCGTATCCTTCAGCTACAGAAACAGCCTATGAAGGACATGGAAATCATGCTTTATTGGTCGTAGGCTATAATGACGATGAAAAGCTCTTTAAATTAAGAAATAGTTGGGGTGATAAATTTGGAGAAAGTGGTTATTGTTATGCACCTTATGATTACATCGCTAATTCGGATTTTTGTTTAGAAGCGTTCGTAATATCTAATATAGTAGACTTATCTTATAATGAATTCACTTACGATACGGATACTAGTTTTTCTTTTCTAAAGGATTCAATACTCCGAAAAAAAACAATTAAACAATACAATCTTAGACTAAAGAAAAAGCTATTAAATAAAACAAAAGAAGAGTACGATTTAGTTGCACTAAAAAATGAAGAGAACTCAGAA
Source organism: Algibacter sp. L3A6 (assembly GCF_009796825.1). Lineage (GTDB taxonomy): Bacteria > Bacteroidota > Bacteroidia > Flavobacteriales > Flavobacteriaceae > Algibacter. The sequence continues at coordinate 4,115,367 of NZ_CP047030.1, read as the reverse complement.
AGGATTAAAAACCCATTATTTAGAAAGAGACTTTTTGAAGAACTAAAACAAGAGAAGGCTGTTATTACAGAAGTCCTTATAGATCCTATAATAGAAAAACCAAAAGATAAAAAAGGATGGTTTTTCATCGGAGGAGGTTTTCTGTTAATCATTTTAAGTATAATTATGAAACCATATATAGAGTTAACTGGTAGCTTAGTAGGAAGCGCTATAGGTGTGTTTTTAATATTTTTCGGAAGTAAATTATTTTATGCTAAAACAGATATAGTTACAGTTAAATCAAATATAGATTTGCCTGTTGATACAAGAAAAATAGATCTTTACACTTTTGAGGCAGCCGATAGATTGTTTAGTCAATTTGATGAGATGAATAAAAACCTGATAATTAGGTATAAGGCTTTGTCTAAATATTTTTCAAAAGTAAAAAAGTGGCAAAAAGAAAGTGAGGATGCATTAAATAGTATAGAATATTCATCACCTACATTTGTAATAAATGTAGTTCGTAAAAAGCCTTTGTTAGATTATCTAGCCAATGAAAAACATATTTTCTTACATAACTTACCTAATCTCTCAGCTGTATTCCATAAAAACTATATACCTTCAAAAGATAATACGGATGAAGTTTTTAAAGAGTTGCGCGATAATTATTTAGTTGATATTAATAAAAATATTGAAAATATATTAGATATTAGCATAGTAGATTATATACAAGGAGAATGTGTATATCCTTATTTTGATCTACCTCCAGATTTGGGTCAAGTAATGAAAAGTATTGAAAAAATTTCAACTCCATTTTGTAATATTAGGCAAACTACAAATTCGCTAGAGCTTCAAAACTACGTAGTGCATGAAGAGATAATGAGTGCTTCAGAAGATAAGCTCGAAGTTTTTTCAAAGCATAGAGGAGCCGCTATTAAACCTGTGTTATCGTTTAGAGAAAACAAAAAGAAGTATGTAGCTATTCAGGTATCAGCTTTAAACAGTATTAAGGATTTAGTTAGGTATAATTTATAATCTATTGAATGGTAAAGAAAGGACTTAAGCTTTTAAATATATTTTTACTGATTTTGTTTTGTTTAATTAGTGGAGCAGAATGTCTTTTTAGTCAAGAAAGTGTAAAAAGTGACTCAATTAAAAGTGTTTATAAGAAATCTAACACTTTAAAAATTGCATCCTGGAATATAAAGGATTTAGGTCGATCTAAAGATGCTAGCGAAATTATTCAAATAGCAGAAATTATTGGAGATTTTGATATTGTAGCCATACAAGAAGTTGTAGGGAAAGATCCTGCTGGAGCACAAGCTGTAGCAAAAATTGCGGATGAATTAAATAGAATGGGGAGTAAGTGGGATTATCGTGTAAGCGATCCTACTAAAAGTCCATCTGCCTATATAAGCGAACGTTATGCATTTCTTTGGAAAACTTCTAAAGTAAGTTTGTCGGGTAGAGCTTATTTAGATGCTGCCTTAGAAGAGGTATGTGATAGGGAGCCGTATATTGGTGAATTTCTACAAAAAAATAGTACTGAGTCTTTTTATATAGTTAATTTTCATTCCAGAAAACATGATTCGAGGCCAGAGGACGAAATTATCTTTTTTAGAGATTATCTAACTCGGCTAAGCTCAGAGAACATTTTTATTCTAGGTGATTTCAATTTAAACGAAAAGCATGAGGTTTGGGATAATCTCTATCAAAAAGGGTTTACTTCTGCATTAAAAGACTCAAAAACGACCTTAAAAACAAAATGTAAAGCATTGAATTATCTTAATTATGCAATAGATAATATCTACTATTCATCGGGTAAAATTAAAATGCATCAAACAGGAAAAGTTGATTTTGTGAAAGATTGTAATAATCTTGAAAATTCAAGGTTTATTTCTGATCACTTACCTATTTATATTGAATTTGTAATTAATTAGTTACAATTACGGTTTTTCGTAATTTATTTTTGTTTAAAAGCATTAAGTTCGATAAAATATTTAGAAATTTTGTAAAACAAGATAGGTAATGAGTCAACAAAAAACGAAAGTATGAATTTTATAAAAAATATACTTTTTATAATTCTCTTTACGGTAACTACTAGTGTTATCGCACAATCCGTTTACACCACCAAAACAGGTGAAAAATATCATAAATCGAGCTGTAAATATTTAAGGTATTCTAAAAAAGAATATACATTAGTCAAAGCAGTGCAATTAGGTTTTACCGCGTGTTCGGTTTGTAAGCCAACTAAGAGTAATACAGCGGTAACAAACGCTAACGGATTTACCAGCAGCAACCAGTCCAGTACCCCGTCACGCTCTACTACAGCAAAGCAATGCACTGGTAAAACACAGGCAGGTAAACGTTGTAAACGAACTACTAAAAACTCAAATGGTAGATGCTACCAACATTAAATAAATAACTATGGGATTATTAAATAAAATATTAGGAAACGCAAGTGAGGTTTCTGTAGAAAAGTTAACCCAAAAATATGGCAGACTATTAACGAGTAGCGAACAAATTGAACTTGGTTTCAAGTTGTTTCGAGATGTGTTCATGTTTACGAATAAACGCTTAATTTTGATAGACGTGCAAGGTATAACAGGTAGTAAAGTGGAGTACAAATCTTTACCATATAAGAACATTTCTAGATTTTCTTTAGAAACTTCTGGCACTTTCGATTTGGATGCCGAATTAAAAATTTGGATTTCAAGTGAAAATATACCTTCCGTTAGTAAGAAGTTTAATAAAAGCATAGATGTCTACGAAGTACAAAAGTATTTGGCAGAAAAAGTTATGTAAATGAAGCTGATTGGAGTCTAAAAGAATATCATGGAAAACCTCAATACATTTTTAAACAAACTATCAACAGAAGAACTTGAAGT